>CAZIJK010000002.1:0-52032 GCA_964539605.1 uncultured Melioribacter sp. | reverse complement strand
CTTTCCTCCTTGAATCCTAATATAACTATTGGACTCGTTTTGGGGCGGCAGGTCACATTAGGTAGTATGGCCTATTCAGAGAAGAGCATAGAATCAATAAATGAAACGACTCATCTATTAAATGAAGCCGCAAAACTAGAAGGATGTAGAGCGATAATTCAATCGCAATGGGAGAATGTAAATAATTTGTACGAGGATAAAAGAATATTTAGGGCAGGTTATACACCATACACAAAGGTATTTCCGAATTGCAGAGCTTTTGTTCATCATGGAGGAGCGGGTACAACTCAAATAGCAACAATGTCAGACTGTCCATCAATAGTAATTGCACATATAGCAGAACAATTTTTGGGGGAATCGAAATTGAAGCGATTAGGGGTTGAGGCAGAAGTGTTAAGCCGCCATATAGTAACATAGAGAAAGATAACCGAATAAATTATAAAAGTACTGAATAAGAAAGAAATAAGGAAAAAGCAATAGAAATTGGTGAAAGGATAAAAAATGAGGATGATGTAAGAAAAGCGATAAAGATAATAGAAGATGAATATAAAGGAGTAGGCAAATAGAATTAGATTAAATGAATATATAAAAGAAGTAAAAAATTAGTAATAAAGATTTAGAAAGCATGAAATATGTAGTCCGTAAGGATACTATAGGACGAAAATAGATAAATACTAAAATATTTTTGAATAGTGAATTAAATAAAATGGTTTAAAAGAAGAAAAATTTGTTAAAATGGGACTTACGTGGCGGAGCTGTATCAAAATAGAATTTGTAACTGATAGAGATGGTAATTGAAAAAGTGTAAAGTAAAAGACTTTACATCTCAAAATATGATAAAAGGAGACGGAGTAGGAGTTACATTGTTTAATTACATGGTTAATATTTGGAGTATAGCGCTCTAATTATAAAGATCATTAAAAAAAGCAAAACTGACACATTTATAGATAGCATTGAAATTAGGAGTAAAATGAGAAAAGAAGATCTTGGTTTGTTAATTGGAATTTGGAGATGTGCAGGTAGGGGAATG
Organism: uncultured Melioribacter sp.; assembly: GCA_964539605.1. Classification (GTDB taxonomy): domain Bacteria; phylum Bacteroidota; class Ignavibacteria; order Ignavibacteriales; family Melioribacteraceae; genus Stygiobacter. The sequence continues at coordinate 51,002 of CAZIJK010000002.1, read as the reverse complement.
TTTCCGGCAATTGAATCTTTTTGATTTAGGGAGGAATTAGAATTTGAATTTATAAATGAAAAGCATGTGATTCATTAAAAACAGAAAACCTGGATTAAAGAAGAGGTGAGTATCTCATCGCATTGGGAATCATAATTCATCAGAATCAATGAGAGTGGGATTATAGAATTATCGAATTCACAAAATGGAGGGCTCGTTGAAGTTTTGGTTAGTAATGTTATTGAGAATGAGAGGGACCAGAAGAGATTGGGAATCAGTTTTAAAAGTATTTTCATCGGACACGATCCACGTATCATAAATACTTCAAGAAATTTAATAATTGAAAATGATGTACTAGGTTATTCAACATAAATGGTGACGAATACAGTACCAACAGTTACTTGCCATATTGAAGCGGCATTAATGAGGGTACGGGATACTAAGATGGATTGCTGTAATTAGTATGAAATGAATTAGACTAAATGTGTAAAGCATTCTAAATAATAAAGTTTTAAAACAACTATGATGAATGTTAAGAAGTTAAATAATAGTCTTTTGTTTTTTGTAGGAATAGTAGTATTAATATTGGTATTGATTGTAGTCTTACCATTAATCTCGAAAATCGATTTATAAAGTTTATAGTTGCGAAAATATAAATGTGAAGGAGATAATTGAAGATAAAATTAAGAAATTTTTTCTCTGGGAGAAGAAAATAGAAGGGAAAGATTTTGTAGTCGAGATACTGATAGAAATAGGTTTAGGAAAACATTTATTAGTAGTGAACTAAAATAATATTTTATTGCTATGGATTTATATAATAAGGAATAAAACTTGCCAGAAAATGAAAAACAAGCGATGGGGTTCGGTTTTATTGTTTTGATCAACATGACTTTTTTAACAAGTTAAATTGCAGTATTAAAAAAAACTTAGTAAATAAAGATACATATCAAGAAATAATAATTAATGAAAGTTGAGATTTTCCTTATAAAGGGGTTATAAATAAAAAAGTAGTTTTATTCCATGAGTAGAAAATTATTTCCCCAAAACAAAGAAAGCTAAACAAAGATGTAAAATGAGTACAAATTACAAATTTAACTTCCCCCTACTTAATTCCATACTGAGCAGAAATGAGAAGCTTTATTTTAGACGACAAATTAAAAGTAGATTATTATCATGAGAAACGTGATGATTACGTCTATATTAAATTTATAAATGATGAGAACCTAGAAAGTTGTAAAGAAGAAGCCGTTTTAATCATTAACTTATTAAAGAAGTATAAATTAAAAAAGATATTATTAGATAACATTGAAAAGAAAATAAATCTTTCAATTATGGAAGAATATGAATTAGCGAATTTTTATTTTGAAAATAATTATGGTATTAAAATAAAAAGAGTTGCCGCTGTTTATAATTCAATATACTACGAAGTATTAAGATTTAGGGAGACAGTGCTTTTATATAGTGGATTAGATTATAAAATATTCACTAACATTACTAAGGCTAAAAAGTGGTTAAGAAAATGAAATGGTGAAAGGGATAACAATTATTATTAGGAAATGGAAAAAGAATGATACAATTTGAAAAAGTATATTCAAATGGTTTTGTTTTATTAATACCCATAATAATTTGGAATATCATATTCACCTCAAAACTTCCTACTCAGTTCAGTTCCCAAATACATAATAGTGAGTTTCTATTTGTTGTTATAGCGATTGAAAATATATGTAGAACTGCACTATTTGTTTTATTGTTTTTCACAAAAGTTGAATGGATGAAAACAAATAGGGATTATGGATTAGCGATATATGTATTCGGTTGCATGGTTTATTTTATCTCATGGATGATTCTTATTTATTTACCTGAGTCTAATTGGAGTAAAAGTATAATCGGGTTTACAGCACCGGCATATACACCTAGTATATGGCTTGTAGGAATAATAATAATTGTAAAGACTACTGACGTGTTAAAAATAGTGAATTCGAAATGGCCTTTAATAGTATCAAGTTTTGTTTTTATAATAATACATGTATGGCATTTAATAATGTTATATCAAAAGCAAATAAAAAGGAATTGAGTAATAAAGGTATGAAAGAAAAAGAAGCAGAAAAGGCAATGGATAGAAGGTATAATTGTGCACAATCGCTTGTGCTCCCATTTTTAGAAAAATATGGTATAGATGAAGAAGTTGGTTTACGGTTTTCTTCAGTATTTGGATCTGGGATGGGGAGGATGCAAGAAACATGCGGTGCTTTGACCGGAGGATTCATGGTATTAGGACTAGAATATGGGTTTGTGAATGCCAATGATAATAAACAAAGGGAATTGTTATTAATGAAGACAAAAGAATTTATAGGAAACTTTAAGAGTGAGTTTGGAACGACTAAATGCAAAGATCTATTAAAATATAATATCGATACAGAAGAAGGATTACGAATGCATAAAGAAGAAAATGAAAGAGAATTGATATGCAAGTTATGCGTAATTTATTCTGCACGCTTACTAGAAGAGATGATAAGTAAAGATAAATAAATATAGATGCCCTCCATGCCCTCATAGATAGCGCTCAAAGACATAGAAGTAAACTTGAGCGCTTCTCTTTCGAACAACAAAAGAAAATGAAATGAAAAAAATTAGTCTTGCAAGTATTGTTTCAGCAATAATTATATTACTAATTTTACCTATTAACATAAATGTGGATGCTAAATAGAAAAAGGAGGTAGGAGAAAAAGTTATACCTAATAATAGCTTAGAAGCGAAAGTTGAGGATGTAAGGACTCTTGATGGAATCATTAATGCATATTATGAAATAATTTCTGGTGCAAAAAGGAAAGAGAGAGACTGGGCTAGTGATAGGAACCTTTATATTGATAGGATCAAATTTGTATCGACAAAGAGGATAAAAATTAAGCCGGTAATAAGGATATTAACTCATCAAGAATATGTTAAAGCTGTTAATGGGGACTTAGGTGAAAAAGGTTTTTTTGAAAAAGAGATTCACCGGATTGTAAAAACATTTGGAAATATTACACACGTATTTAGCACATATGAATCCAGATACACAATTGATGGACCTGTGATTGCTCGCGGAATAAACAGTATAGAATTATTCAACGATGGAAACCGTTGGTGGATCGCCGCTGCAATCTGGGATGTTGAAAGGATTGATAATCCCATCCCTTCTGATATGCTGCACTAAAAGATGTTACCTGATCTTTGTGCTTTAGTATTTCAAATAAGTGAAAAAATATTTCATAATCAAATTTAGTCAAAGCATGAATTGGTTTATAATCATGTAAAATAATGGAGAATAAATGAAATTTTATGTTAACCTAATTAGTTTATTACTAATGGTGATTACAATTCTGATACCTGCTCAGGAGCTTGAAAATACGTCAAAAAAAATAATAGCAGTTCGTTCAAACGAAAAAATTATTATTGATGGAGTTTTATCTGAAAGTATTTGGAAACGTCAAGGATTTTCCGAGCTGCTACAATTTGATCTCAACCAAGGAAAACTTCCTTCTCTAAAAACCGAGAATAGGGTAGCTTACGACGATAAACTTGAATTAGCAAAATTCTATAAGAAAGAGGGAATTATCGTTTTGAATCAAAAGTCGCAAAAATCTTTTACAATGACTTTATTAAACAAATGCGATATTGGGAAGCCGCCTCGCAAGATAGAAACATAAATCTTAAAATTTTCAGTGATCCTGAAGCTGCTACAAATTGGATGAAACTCGCATAGTAAAAATATAAAATAAAGATTATTTTATTTAGGATAATTATATCCCCGGATGTATTCTATAAAAATAATCTAAGGTGCTAAAAAGGATAAACAAAACAAAAAAAATTGATAAAATAATTTTAGACAGAAAAAGAGCGCACATTTTTTTTTCGAAAAATTCGGAAGTCCATAACAAATTTATCGAAATGGAAAATAAAACATTTACTGAAGGCAGTTTGGAGAAAAAGAATAAAGAATTAATAGCCTTTGAAATTGCTATTTACCGTAACTGCGAATCATGTATGGAATGGCATTTAAAACAAGCTTTGGATTCAGGAGCTACAAACAAACAAATACTGGAGGCAATTGACATCGGTGTAGAAATGGGTGGTGGTGTGGCAACAGTAGCAGCAAGGTTTGCTCTAAATGTGTTGGACTATTATACCAAATCAAAAAATTAACAACGGAAAATTATATTTGATTTGTTTTTGAGATTAAAAATATTATTTGGAATGATTTTGGAAAAATTAATATGAATGTAAAAATGATCCTTCGTTTTGCCACGATAGTTGTAATAATATTAGTACAGCTTACTTCTAACTCAATTGGACAGGTTGGACAAATGAATCATTATTTAATAGTTGGTGATTTAAAAGTTTATATGCTTCAGGACGCACAAATTTATCTTAATGTATCGACTCTTTCCGGAATCGAACACAAAGATGCAAAGAAATTGGTGAAAGGAAATAACTCAGTACATACAAGGGTTAATGCATATTTAGTACAAACTCCAAACCGCATAATATTAGTCGATGCAGGTATAGGAAAATATCCTCCAGAAGATTCAGGGCATCTTATAGATCAGATGAAAGCTTTTTGAATTGATCCGGCAAGTGTTGATCTTATTCTTATCACACATTTCCATTTTGATCACATAGGCGGATTAACTTTCCCTGAAGGAAATCGATTATTTCCAAATGCAATTGTCCGTGCATCTAAAACTGAAAGTGATTTTTGGTTGCGCGATTCATCTTTGATACCAGTAAATCTTCGTGAAAGAGCAGCCAAAATTAAAGCTATACTAGAACCATACATATCTGCAAAATCGTATTTTCCATTTCTTCCAGAAGAAAATCTTGGTGAAGGTATAAAAGCATTGTCTGCAAACGGTCATACTCCAGGTCATACAGTATATGACTTTTTATCAAAAGGTAATGAACTTTGGTGCATTGGTGATTTGATCCATTTTGGTGCTATACAGTTCAAGCATCCATCTGTTGGAGTAGTATTCGACAGCAACGGCCAAATAGCGATTGATTCACGGATCGAACTATTCCAACGAGCGGCAAAATTTAATATTATTCTTGCTGCAGCTCATTTACCTGAAATGATTATTCTTGAAAAGAATGGTGATGAATTCACTGCAACTCCAGTTAAGACTAACTGATTTCTGAAAAACTATTTAATGACAGTTATTTTAATGGGCAATTGTAGAACCTTAATGAAATTTTTCTCTTAGGATTTGATTATAAGCTTTTAGAAATAGCCAAACGTATTGTAAAACTAATGTTGCAAAAGTCCTATTTATAGGAATAAAAAAATGAAAGAAATTGAAACCGATAAAGCAATGGACGCTTCTTATAATTGTCCCCAATCATTACTGCTGCCATTTCTAAAAGATTATAGAATACGGGAAGAAGACGGATTAAGGTTTGCTCCAGTATTTGGATCTGGAATAGGAAGAATGCAGGAAACTTGCTGCGCTGTAACAAGTGCATTTATGATTTTAGGTTTACAATATGGATTTACAAATCCAAAAGATCAGAGACAAAGAGATTTGCTATTGGAAAAGACGAGAGAATTTGTTCTAAAATTTAAAAATGAATATGGAACTATAAAGTGCAAAGATATATTAGTGTATGATGTAAACACCGAAGAAGGACTAAGAAAACATAAAGAAGAAAATCAAAGAGAATTAATTTGCAAAAAATGCGTCAGCTTCTCTGCTCAAACACTCGAAGAAATGATTCACAGATCTGAAGACAGCATAAACTCCTTATGCGTTCTAAAAATCAGCACGCAGGACGTCACTATATAGAGCTTGCGTGCTGACATTAAAAATTTATTGTTAGTAATTAATTGTTTAATGTGCTTCGTTCCGGTTACTAAAACAAACTGCAATCACAAAAAAAATAACTGTAAGGATTATATTATGAAATTCCATTTTAGTAAATCAGTAATTATTTTATTGTGTCTAACAACTATTACGGTAACTTCTTCTTTGAATTGCCAGATAATGAAAGAATCAACAATAAAAAAGCAAACCGACGTACCGGTTGTGTTGCCGAGATCAGAGGATGTAACTACACTTGACGGGATTATAAAAGCTTTTTATGAAACAATATCTGGCCCTATTGGGAGACCTAGAGAGTGGGAACGTGACAGGACTCTTTATATTCCTGGAGTAAGATTTGTTTCAACAAATGTAAAGAACGGCAAACCTGTTATTAAGGTTTTAGATCATCAGCAATATATTGATGAAGCAAATGATGTGCTTGTTCAAAAAGGTTTTTTTGAAAAAGAGATTCACCGGATTGTAAAAACATTTGGAAATATTACACACGTATTTAGCACATATGAATCCAGATACACAATTGATGGACCTGTGATTGCTCGCGGAATAAACAGTATAGAATTATTCAACGATGGAAACCGTTGGTGGATCGCCGCTGCAATCTGGGATGTTGAAAGGATTGATAATCCCATCCCTTCTGATATGCTGCACTAAAAGATGTTACCTGATCTTTGTGCTTTAGTATTTCAAATAAGTGAAAAAATATTTCATAATCAAATTTAGTCAAAGCATGAATTGGTTTATAATCATGTAAAATAATGGAGAATAAATGAAATTTTATGTTAACCTAATTAGTTTATTACTAATGGTGATTACAATTCTGATACCTGCTCAGGAGCTTGAAAATACGTCAAAAAAAATAATAGCAGTTCGTTCAAACGAAAAAATTATTATTGATGGAGTTTTATCTGAAAGTATTTGGAAACGTCAAGGATTTTCCGAGCTGCTACAATTTGATCCCAACCAAGGAAAACTTCCTTCTCTAAAAACCGAGATTTGGATCGCCTATGATGATGAAGCAATTTATTATGCGGCTAAACATTATGATCCAAATCCTGATTCCATATTAGCTCGCTTAGTAAGACGCGATTATATTTGGAGTGACCCGTCGGATGGTTCTCTCCTTTATTTAGATTCCTATAATGATAAAAGAACCGGATATTATTTCTATGTTAATGCTGCAGGAAGTGTTGCTGATGGATTGTTGGGAAATGATTCTAAATGGCCGAGTGATTTGTCTTGGGATGCTGTATGGGAAGGCGCTTCTCATATTAATAGTGATGGTTGGTCAGTTGAAATGAAAATTCCTTTCTCTCAGCTTCGTTTTAATGAAGGAAAAAATCAAGTGTGGGGAATCAATATCGAAAGATATATAGCACGCAATTATGAAACCGACAACATAGTATATACGCCTCGTAACCAAAGCCGGTTTGTTTCTAGATTTCCTGAACTTATTGGAATTGAAGGCATTACTCCAAAAACACGTTTGGAATTATTACCATATAGTACTGGCAGAGCTGAGTATGTGGGTGGTGAACCAAACAATCCTTTCAATCCGGGTAATAAATATCTTTACGGCTTAGGACTTGATATTAGAGTAGGACTAGGAAATAGTTTAACAATGAACGGAACTATTAATCCAGATTTTGGCCAGGTTGAAGTTGATCCAGCAGTTGTTAACTTAACAGATGTAGAAACTTCTTACGAAGAAAAGCGTCCTTTTTTTACTGAAGGTGTTAACATTTACCGTTTTGGAATGGGTGGAATTGAAAATAATCTTTTTGGTTTCAATAATAATAATAGCAACAACTGGCCTGGTGTAAATATTTTTTATAGTAGAAGAATAGGACGGGCTCCTCAAGCAAGTTTGCCTGCTTACGATTACGCCGATATTCCAAAAGGAATTCATATATTAGGAGCTGTAAAAGTCTCCGGCAAAATTTTTGATGACTGGAAGTTTGGAACAATACAATCATTAACTAAAAGAGAATTCGCCGATATTGATCTAAATGGCCAACAGACAAGCATAGAAGTTGAACCTTCAACTTATTACGGCGTTTTCAGAATGCAAAAAGATTTTAACGGAGGCTTACAAGGATTAGGTTTACTTTCCACATTCACCAACCGTTTCTTTAACGATTCAAATCTTAAAAATAATATTAATAAAAATGCTCTCGTTTCTGGCGTTGATGGATGGATTTTCTTAGACAACGAAAAAACTTATGTTTTTTCTGGCTGGATTGCTCTATCGAGTGTTAGCGGTGATAAGAACCGTATGACTTCTCTGCAAAAAAATGCTGGTCATTATTTTCAAAGGCCGGATATAACCTATATAAGTGTTGATAGTTCGGCAACATCAATGACCGGCTATGCAGGACGTTTAACTTTGAATAAAAACCGCGGTGATTTTAGAATCAGCGCAGCGTTAGGATGGTTGAGTCCAAAATTTGAGGTGAATGATCTTGGTTACGGTTCTTATAGCGATGTTATTAATTTACATGTCTCTTCTATCTATTCATTTTCAAAACCTACAGATTTTTATCAGTATGCAGGGATTAATGCCGCTGCTTTTGCAAATTTTGATTTTGGCGGAAATAAAACAAGTCAAGGGTATGTGCTCGGAGGATATTTTTTTCTGACTAATCTTTCTAATGGAAATTTTTCTTTCACTTATAATCCAGAGACTTATAATTCTCGCCGTACAAGAGGCGGTCCCTTAACTTTGAATCCACTCAACCGTTCATTAAGCTTAATGCTATTCGGAAACAGTAGCGCAATGTTGGTACCTTCTTTAAGACTTTTTACAAATAGCGGCGATAACGCAAACACTCAAAATATTACATTAAATATTGAGCTCAAGGTTACACCTACTCTTACTATTCAGGTTGGTCCTAATATTGCGAAGGAAAATTATTATGCACAATGGATTAACTCTTTTACTGATAAATCAGCAACTGAAACTTTTTATAAACGATATGTTTTTGCTCATCTAGAACAAAAAACATTTGCCGCTGATATTCGAGCTGATTGGATTATAAGTCCAACACTTAGTTTTCAAGTTTATCTGCAACCGCTTATTGTTTCAGGAAAGTATAGCGATTTTAAAGCATTACAAAAACCAAAAACTTTCGACTTCTTGAAGTATGGAGAAAACGGATCAACAATTACTAAAACATTATCATTTACAGGAGATGTTTCCTCCTACACGGTTGATGCCGATGGAACAGGTCCGGCGGAAGCTTTCCAAATTAGCAACCCAAATTTTAATTATTTTTCTCTTCGCGGCAGTGCGGTATTTCGCTGGGAATATTTACCAGGGTCTACTTTATTTTTTGTTTGGACACAGACAAGGCAAGATAATGAAACCACAAGTGAATTTAGTTTTCAACGATCTATGGATAGTTTATTTGATGTGAAACCTGATAATATTTTTATAGTGAAATTGACTTATTATATAAATCTGTAGCATATTAATTACCGTTATTGATAGTACTTGAAAAATTTACACTTTGAAAAAACAAATGATATTAATTTGGAAAAATACTTATAAAACCCATTCATAAAAAATATTTTATGATTCTCTTCTCAAGTGATCTTATAAAACAAAAATATTCTTAATTAATTATTGATAAAACTGTAGAATATTCGTTTGCAAATTCTTTATAACATATGCACTGTTCAATTCATTTTGCCAGACTAACTCTTAAAATTCATTTCGATTATGTATAGATTTCAGCTTTTACCATACTAGAATTCATTTAACAAAAACAAACAAGATAATATCAAAATGAATTCGATACTTATAATCTTGTTGGTGTATTTCATATTGTGAAGTCTTTTAATGGCGAGAATAATAAATACAATTTAAAATAAATATGGGTGAAATATGAAAAAGACGATTCTTATAGTAACATTTATATTAAATGGAATATTCATTAGCTGTACTAAAAATAGCACAGAAATAATTTTCCCAAATAGCGAATACATTATAAAAAGGTACGACGATAAAGATGGGAATGAAGCCGATAGAGATTGGTTTCAAGTAATAGATATATATACCAGAAAGTATCAACCGGTTCCGGTAGTAAAAGAAATAGATGGAAATTTCTATTTAGCCACTTTTAGCCGACTGCCCAGTTTCAATAACAAAATTGTCCAAGGAGAATTCTATATAGGACAAGTGCAAGAAATGACAAGGCCTGATACTTTATTCGTTGTCACTAAACATGTTCGTGATACAATTTATACTCAAACTCAATTTTAACATTTCAGTATGTGCTTTATTTTTATATGCAGTTATTACTTAGTTGGAACTGTTAGTGGATAATGCACATAGTAATATTACGTAACTAAAAATATATATAATCATCTGATGATTAGAACGAAAAGAAAAGGTAAGTATAAGATATTGATATTAAAGCAAATTTGAACATATAATTTATAAAGAAAAAGTATAATGAAAATAAATTTAGGTGAATCATTAAAAATGTTTTAATAAGGATAAATAGTTATGAAGATCTAAAAAAGCCACAAGGATAAAGTAAATAAAAATTAATAACTAATGATGTAAAAGAAATAGGGGAAAATCAATTCAAACAATATTAAGCTCAAGAATAGTATTCTATATTTTATAAAAGGTGTAATGAATTTACCAAGTATAGCACAAGAACAATTAAAAATCCCATATGAATTTGAGGGGGATTGACTTTTTGTAGACCAAAAGTAAGAAACAGAAAAACCTTGCATTGTTTTATTGAGTCGAGTAGGGGAATGACTATAATTTTTCAAAAATCATTTGAAAGGAATATATATGAAATTGATTCTAAGAGAATTGGAAGAGAAACGATTAAATACATTTAGTCCCCTTTGTTTAATGAGAACACCATTAGAAATAGCTCCATTTGGCACCTCGCTAATAATTCTAGAGAATCCCATACCAGAAATAATTACATGCGATGGATTATTAGGACATACCTGGTTAGTGGAGGGATTTGGGTATTTGATTATTTGAATAGTACTATTTATTTACTTAGAAATTATCAACAGGACAATTAGAATAATATACTGTAGACTAAACTTGAATTTCAAAGAGATTATGGAGAAACTAAAAAAACATAATGTCCAAGAATATGGATGGTAGTAATAAATGATTCTTTTGATATGCTAATTGATAATGAGACGCAAATAATACTAAATGAAAATAGTTATAGTAAAATTAAGATAAATACCAAATACGTGGAGTACTAGTTTATTTTGTAATCAATATTTATAAAGTGGAAAAAAAGAGTGTCCAAAGGAAAATTATTGCTAAGCTGAAATTTTAACAAAAACAACAATCATAAAAGTTCCAACTTGCAAGATTATGGATGTTAAGTAGGGCCAGTATGGTATACCTTGAGACCAGATAGAAGTTTAAATGAATTAATATCTCAATGAATGGTTGAAAAAAATGAAGGAGCCTAAGAGGGATCTGCATTTTGATTATTTTAAATAATGAACACCCAAAAAAAATTGCATTATTTGCAAAAGAATGAGAATATTCTATTGCAAGTTTAATTATCTGCAACAAATAAAATTTTGGGATATAAAAAGTGGAGAGGAGAGATTAATGATAGCCAGGATATGTCAAGGCAGAGTGAATAAAACAAAAGCTAAAAGGTATATAAAATTCTTAAACGCAAAAGCAATTCCTGAATGTATATCAGTACCGGGCAATTTGGGAATTTATATTCTAAGAAAAGAAGGGGAAAACGATGTTGAAATTATTACAATAACATTTTGGGTAAACTATAAAGTATTAAGAAATTTTACTGGTGAAAACATTGAGGAACCTAAATTTTATAAAAAGGAGAAGAAATATTTAATAGATAATGAAAAGGATGTAAAGCATTTTGAAATTGTAGGAATTGGGAATTACAAATTATTTGAGGGTATAAAAGAATAAATTTGAGAATGAGGCACTTATATAGCATTGAACAGCGTTCTGATTATAGTATAATATGAAATACTATTTAATAAAGTAGCAAGTGAAGTATTTAAAAATAATACTTTTGGGGAAATAAATATTTAAGCAAACTTATATCTTAATAAAATACCAAAGAGAAGTTAAATTCATGTAAAATCTTTACAATTTATGTAATCAAGAAAGTAATAGCATAAGTTTCTGAATAGTAGAAGTTATATTACTGAATACATACAAATACAAAAACAGAAAAATTCACTTTAGTATAAAAATCTATTTACCAACCGCTAATACAAGAAATGCAAAATGGTTATGAAAATGATAAATAAAATTTATTTTGTGGTTTGCGTTACAGTTGTTTAACAGACACAAATGATAGCACATGAGATAAATGGGAAGAAAAATAGTAATGTTGCAAACAATTCAAGAAATGGTTCTGCTGCAATGAATTTGCTTGGTTATGTAAACGAATTAGTTGCAATATCAACAGATGTAAAAATACCATATTTAGGTATTGGAATTTTGTTCAAGAAAATTGGTTTAGCGGTTCATTTTATTTAGGTAGCGAACTTGAATTGCTATCTTTGAAAAATAATTTTAAAGGAAAAATCCCACAGGCAAATTTTAATTATATCTTAGTTATTCAAGCGATTTATGATATTTAAATACTGGAGGTTCAGCGCCGAAAGGGAGAGCTAACAACGACTATGCAGGTATAACTGCAAATATTTATTACAATTTAAGATTGATTGATTTTTTTACAACATATAAGGCTTTTTACCAAAGAAGTTCAAGTACGAACAAGGTTAAGCTACGTGAAGAGAGAGTAATAAGTTTAATGTTGTCACCCTTTAAACCAAAGTATTTAATAAATTCATGGGTATTTATTCTTATAACTGTAGCAGGCACAGCAGGATATTTTTCGAGTGGGAGCGACAGGCCATTATCGAAAGCAGAAAGTATAATAATGTTTAATAAAAGTTATTCAGCAATGAGGCATTGCTAACACATAGTGGGTGCATATGATGGTAGTTTCAGGGGGGAAATGTTTTATAGGGGAACAATACAAACTGAACTAACCGAACATGCATCACCAATGTTTGCATTGGCATCAAGTAGTGTGCTTTTCGGGGTATGGAATATACCAAATAATGGTATATTAAATGGATCATCGGCAACAGCTGCAGGAGTGTTTTTGGTGTATCGATACCAGAACAACGGATAAGATTTGGGAGAAGTAATTGCGACACATTTTGGCTAGACTAGATTGTAAACATTATGGAGCTAATTAGAAATCCGCAGAAGTAGCAGTTTATTTTGCAAATTAAGTGGAAATATGATAGTATTTGAAAAATAAAATTATAGTTAAAAATTTTGAGAAAATGAAATAATTATAAAATCGCAATTGATATTAGATAAGAATGATGATTACAACAAGAAAAGTGAAAAGATTGACATGATTTCATATAAACGTCAGCGTTATTTATTATTAATAGTAAAGAGAAATATCATTTAATTAAAGATTTGGTCAAAAAAATAAAATTTTGTAATACTACTGATGGAAGTATTGCTTGATTTTTCATCAAGAAGTTTCTTTTTGAAAAAGAAGAAATGCAAAGGAAATACTTTTCTTAATTAATAAACTTAAAACTAATCCTCACTTAATTTATGAATCCATGGTTAAAAATTCCTTTAGAAGACTATGAAGGACATATGTCTTTGAATTCAATTGCACAAGCACAATACATATCGCAACTATTATATGAAAATACAAAAGAAGTTGATGCAAGGTCATTAGCTATAATAGGCTGTTCTGGGGGGAATGGTTTAGATAAATTAAAAAAAACAAATGTAAAAAGAGTTATTGGTGTAGATATTAATCCATTTTACTTGGATACGGCATATCAGAGATACAAGTACAAATTTGATATACTAGATTTTATTTGTATGGATTTTGTTAATCCGGCATTTGTATTCCAATCGGTAGATCTAATTTATGCTGCTTTAGTATTTGAATATGTTGATTATAAAGCCGGTATAATTTCTTTAAACAAATTCATTAAAAAGAATGGTTTTTTATCTGCAGTTTTGCAATTATCTAATGAAAGAATGTCGGAAATATGCCCGAGTCCCTATACGAGCATAGATTTATTAAAGAACATTTTCAAATTTGTGTGTATAGAAGAATTTATGGATGCTGCAAAGAAATGTGGTCTAACGATAATTAAAACCCAAAAGGTGACACTTAGTTCCGGGAAGCAATTTCAAGAAATATTATTTCAAAAGAAATAATAACTAGAAGAATCATTCAAAGGTTGTATAGAATAAATAAAAAGAACTTAGTAAAAAAAATATAAAGGAGGTGAATGAAATTAATATAAAGGTTAACTGAATAGAATTATACGTGTTTTTGAAGAGAATTTACTCCAATTGAATTAACCTGTTTTTCACATAAAGTATACGATGCAAAGTTTAGTAACTATACAACCACATAAAATTCTATTACACAAATAAAGTAGCTATATAAGGGAGCTGAATATTAAAAATAAAATGATTAATAAAAACAGAATAAATAATAAAAATGAAGAGCATGAGATTTTAGAAAAAATATTTAAAATATCTAAGGCAGTTAGATATATCCTGTTTATAAAAGAAAGTCACTGACAATTAAACTGAGAGACAATCTTGCAAATGCAAGTTCTTCCGAATCCGATAAATATAAAGAGATAATTGTCAATCCTACTCTCCTTACATTGCTTAAACAGCGCGGTGAAATTGCTTGTGGTGGAGTTGAGTATGTAATTATTCGATACGGAAATTATTTTCAAAGCATTCATCCAATTCGAAATGGTCACATCTCAATTGCCTTTAAGAAGAACTACCATTATCAAAAACTTCTGCCCGGAATCCAAAAATTATTAAATAATTATTCATTTTGAAATTCTAAAAGGCTCTTCTATTATTTGAGTATAAAATGAACTTTGAAAATTCATGGGCTAACAAAGTAAGAGCAGATTCATATTCCAAACTCGAATTTCCAAATACATATTATTTAGCTTACCGTGATCTTCCGGAAATTATATCAAAAAAATTTATCTTCCTGCTCATTAATGAATAGTTATACCGTTTGAAGTGAAAAGGACTATTCTTAATAAATACAAAATAAACAAATATGGTAACTATAGAGTCAATAGAGCATCTGTTAAAAACATGGAGATAGTTATGTTTATCAAAAAAATGTTTGTGCTAATTTTTCTAGTTGTATTTTCATCAACAATACTTATCGCAAATAATTCTGATTTCTATTCTTCCAAAGGAGATTCAACACAAATGACACAACAAGAAAAAATAATTGCAAAAGAAAAGGCAGTTCTAGACCGCTGGAAAACAGGTGATACATTCGGATTCATTGATGTAGCCGCAGAAGAAATAACCTATTTTGATCCCGGCTTGGAAAAGCGCTGTACAGGCAAAAAAGATTTTCATAATTGGATTGCCGCTTTTAATGGGACATTCAGTTTCTCCAGTTATGAGTTACTCGATCCTCAGGTTCAAATACATGGGGATGTGGGTATTCTTACTTTCAACTTTATTGGATTTATGAAGGATGGTAGCAAAGAATATTGGAATACAACCGAAGTATACAAACAGATCGAAGGGGATTGGGAGCTAATAAGTTCTCATTGGTCTCAAACTAAACCTAAAAGATGATATTTGATTTAAAAGAAATATTCATTTATTATATAATGAGGTAGAAAATATAGGCTGCAAACATAGGTTTTGCTTAAATTATATAAACAAGCTGTTCTTGGAGGCGTGATATTTCCAATAAGTAAAAAAACTGTTAATGTTTCTCCAACAATAATTTCTTATTGGAGGTATTTATGTATTACACTGGTATCGATCTTCACAAGTTCACTTCTTATTTAACAACAGTTGATTCTTCCGGTTACATTATCAAGGAAGCTGATATAAAAAATGTTAACTATAACTTCGTTCAGTATTTCTCTGATCTTGGTAATGAGTACATCACTACTGTCGAGTCAACTATGACATGGTATTGGCTCAACGATCTTCTTTCTTCTCTTAACATTCCTATGGTTCTTGGTCATGCAAAGTATGTTAAGGCCATTGCCTAGGCTAAAGTTAAAACTGATAAAGTCGATTCTCATACTCTGGCTCAGCTTCTCCGTATGGATTACATTCCAGTTGCTCATAAAATTGACCTGCCCCCCCAAAACGAGTCCAATAGTTATATTAGGAGTCAAGGAGGAAAGTCATGAGCAAAAAGAGATTTAATCTAATGAGAAAAAAATCTTCACGTAAAAATACATGATAAATACGAGCATAGTTTAGATTATCATGATTATACAAAGAGTGGAATTATTACTGATGGCTTAAAAGATATTTTTGAAACGATAAACTAGATTTCGACAAATAAATAGCATAGTGAGTAAGTAGTTCGTAAAATAAATCATACTGCAAGTTGTATTTGATTTCAAATTCTAATGTTAGTTGTAAAGAAATACTAATATTTAATAAGTGGAAAAAATAGTAATTAATGATAGACATTAATAGAAAGAAATTTTATTCAATAAATAATTCAAACAATGGAGAAGTTTCGTGCGATACAATTTTCAATTATTACCAGAAGGAAAACATAGTTTGGGCTGAGTATTCAGGCGGCACAATAATAAAGGGTAATATAATTGGTCTAATAACTCAAGAAGGGATGCTAGATCTAAAGTATCACCATATAAATACTAGATTTGAACTTATGACAGGGAAGTGCAAATCAATACCGGAAATATTGCCCGATGGGAGAATAAGGTTCTATGAAGAATGGAAATGGACGTCTGGAGATTATTCTGCAGGCAAATCAATAATTGAAGAAATAAAAAAGTAATTTACGTTTGAATTCAAATAAATCTTTGGAGATTGAATTCCTTATCTTGCTTAACAAGCAAATTGAAAAATAACCATAGTTAACAATAATAATTAAACAATCTATGCAAGGAGAAAAAATGAAAGAAAATAAAATTCCATACTTTATTAATCCAATGGATGCACAGAAACTAAATCAAATGCCCGGACTTGAAACAACTATTCTAACTGGATTGCATGGAGAAAAAATGATGATGGTTCTGAATTCAACCTTACCTGGATTTACGGTTCCGATGCATTCACATCCACATGAACAAATTGGTATTGTATATTCTGGGAAAGCAATTCTTCGTATTGGTGAAGAAGAGAGAATTGCACAGAAGGGAGATTTTTACTGCATTCCGGCAAATGTTATACACGGTGATACATGCATAGGCGATGAGCCATTTGTGATGCTGGATATTTTTAATCCAATTAGAGAAGATTTCATCGAAAAACTTAATAATCATCGGCTGTCAATTTGAAAACACTACTAAAGCTTGAAGAATTATTTCTGCTTATACTTTCTTTCTATTTATTTTTTATTCTTAATTTTCCATGGTGGTGGTTTATAGCTCTTATTTTAATTCCAGATTTAGGAATGACTGGATACATTATTAACACAAAGGTAGGAGCAGTTGTTTATAATATCTTTCATCATCGCGCAATTTCAATTTTGATTTATTTGATTGGTACATTTGAAAATTCTCAGGTCGTTCAGCTAGTTGGAATGATTCTTTTTGCTCATTCAACTTTAGATAGAATATTTAACCTCGGATTAAAATATTATGATAATTTTAAACATACGCATTTATCGGAAGAGAATTATGTTCAAGATAAAAAATAGTTTTCTTATTATTAGTTTTCGTGGAGATTACACACTCTGAATTAATGAACCATCCTTTTAAGAGACCGAAACAGAATTTTGTGAATTGCTTTCTAGTTTTAATTCAGCCGAAGCAATGTCACAAGAGCTATTCGAAACGGATATGCAAATTTATACTGGCCTAAAAGATTTTGTGCTTTAAATGATTGATGCGGCATTACAGATTAGAAGTAATCAAGTGGCACCAAGAAGGATAGATATAATTATTCAGCCTGGAAAAGATATTATGAATAAACTGGTACTATTACTTGAAGGATTTGAAGAAGTTTTAGATGATTTAAATTTATAAGGCGAAGAATTATAGTTGCTTCAAAGGTTGATTTGTTGGATCATGAAAGAAAACTTACCAAATTGAATATTGTAGTATAATTTCATCAACTTAAAATCATGAGCGATGAAAAAGAGAATGACAATTTGAAATTATTTTCGCATTTAGATATAAAGCTGGAAATTATTTAAAGATTGGCAACTTTCCAAAATCAGAAATAATTACGGTTCTGAATATCGGTGGTTTAGGTATTTATATTCCCTATCATGTAACCTGGCAGTTTAAAAAATAATCTGTATTAAGAAGGTTGAATAATTAATAGCATTAGAACATATACAAGAACTAATAAATTGTTTTTTAAACTATGATACGAATTGCACAAATTTAAACTTCAAGAACATGCTAATTAAGAGATTATTGCTAAAGAAAACTCAACATTAAAGAAAAAACTACTCGAACTACACGTTAATTACAAGATAGCCTCCTTAGTAAAATTAATACAAATAAAATCTATAAATAATTTAAGGAATTACAATATTGAATAATTTGAGTCCAAATAATAAATTAATTATATTTTTAGTAAGTATAGCTACAATTTCCTACAGTTTTCTTTCAACACCAATCAAAAATTCTTCTTTAAATAAAAGAGATCAAGATCATGATTCTAAAAGACTTGAAACAAATGAAGGACGCGATGAATATTTATTTATGTTGACTAGAGATCCAACTCTTAATGTAATACCGAAAAACATGCGCGAGAAAGAATTAAAACATGCAGAGAAAATACCGATTGCAGGAGTTCAATTACTTAAATCAGGTAAGAGCAATTCTATAAGTTGGAGAGAAATTGGCCCTTTTGATGTTGGTGGAAGAACCCGTGCTTTTGCTATTGATCTTGATAATTCAAATACTTTGTTAGCAGGTGGCGTATCAGGTGGAATATGGAAATCCTATGATAAAGGATTGAGTTGGTATATGAAGAGCAGTAAGAAAGATATCCTAAGTATTACTTCTATTGCTCAAGATCCTAGAAAAGGAAAGCGAAATGAATGGTATGCTGTTTCAGGAGAATATATAGGAAATTCCGCGAGTGCTCGCAATCTTGGAAATTCTTTTTTAGGAGGAGGTGTTTATAAATCAACAGACAATGGAGAAAACTGGTCACCTGTTAAAACAAACATTATTAATCCTGATGGAACAAGTGCTAATGATGTGCTCACGTTTGCATCTAAGGTAGTTATAAGTCCAGTTACAGGAACAGTATTCATAGCCTCACATCTAGGAGGGATATTAAAATCGACAGATGGCGGTGTAACATGGTCACCTGGTAACAAAATATTTTGTCTTGGTAACACGAATGGTCATGCATATACTGATATTTCTGTCAATGATAATGGAATGCTTATTGCGACATTGTCGGAATTTCGTCCTTATCCATTGCAAAACCCTCAAATTTATTCACCGGGAATATATTTATCTGTAAATGATGGAGAAAGTTGGAGTAATATTACACCATCAACTTTTCCTGCAACATCTGAACGGAGTATTATAGCCATTGCTCCATCAAGTCAAAATATTATATATGTTTTTACAAACAGTGGAAAAAGTGACCAGAATGGTGAGATACTTAATTTATTCAGAATAAATATTATGACAAATGAAACAATTGATTTATCCGATAAAATTGCGGATAGAGGGATTAAAGATGGTCTAAAGACTCAAAGAAATTATAATATGGCAATTGCAATTCATCCAACCAATGAAAAAATAGTACTAATTGCGGGTATTAGCCTAGCAAGGTCATTTGATGGATTTTTAACCACTCCATCTTTTTTTGGAACTTCTTATACCTGGAGCCATTCTGACAAACATCTTATAGTTTTTAATAAAGCAAATCCAAATGAAGTTTGGGTAGCTCATGATGGCGGACTATCTTATAGTAACGACATTACCAAGTCTTCAATAATTTGGGAAGATCGCGATAAAGGATTCGCTGTTACGCAATTTTATACTATTGCAATGAGTGCTATTAATGATGATAATAGGGTTGCTGGAGGAACACAGGATAATGGAACGCCATTGTTTAAAATGAATTACAATAACATATCCAATAATATAACTGGCGGAGATGGTGCTTATTGTTATTTTGGTTCATCATTTTTTTATGGTTCTTCTCAATATGGTGATTTGTATAGATATAGATATGACGCTAATGGAGAAATAAGCAAAACGGGTTCACTTTATATAAAACCGCACAATGCCAATAACTCATCATTTATAAATCCATTTCTCATTAATCCGAATAATGAAAAATGTATGTTTTTTCTAGATGGAAAAATATTTTGGAAAAACATCCATATTGATGAAAGTATTGAACAGTTAAAAAATAGTTGGGTTCCTGTTGATCTGAATCTGCCTGCAGGATATAAATTTTCTACATTAAGTATTTCAAGGGATAATCCTAGTGGTATTTTATATCTAGGTGCAAGTAATTATAATAATCAGCCAAAAATTTACAGAATAAATAACATAACTATTTCTGAAACAGCTATTGATATAACTCCTAAATATCCATCATCAGGAGCTGGTACAGTACCTAACGGAACTTACATAAGTTCAATTGCTGTAAATCCAAAAAACAGCAATGAAATACTAGTTACGTTTTCAAATTATAATGTTCAGAGTCTTTGGCATTCCAACGATGGAGGACTTACATATACAAACATTGAAGGAAATCTTGGAGGCGCTGATGGTCCATCTATCCGATCATCGACAATTCTTTCTGTCAACAATGGATATATTTATTTTGTTGGTACCTCTACTGGAGTGTATTCTACAACTGAACTGAATGGAAGCAACACTGTATGGAGTTTGGAAGGAGCAGATGTAATTGGAAATGTTGTAGTAGAATCAATTACTTCTCGTGAAGCTGACGGAACGGTTCTAATTGGAAGTCATGGCAGAGGGGCTTTTATAGGAAAGTATTTGATAAATGATATTAAAGAGAAGCCGGAGATTCCCAATTTGTATGATCTAAAGCAGAATTATCCAAATCCATTTAATCCAAGAACAACAATAAGATTTTCTATTTCCAAGATGTCTAATGTTTGCTTAAAGGTTTATAATATTTCTGGAGCCGAAGTAGCAACATTAGTTAATCAGAACTTACAAGCAGGGACTCACTCAGTTGATTTCAGCGGGGTAAATCTTTCAAGTGGAATTTACTATTACCAAATTCGATCAGGTAGTTATAGTAAAACCCTCAAAATGGTTTTGTTGAAATAACATTTAATAAATGATTAGAATAATTGAGAATAAATTTATAAAATAATTAAATATTTTCTTCTAAAAACTTAATAAAATTTTAATATTTTAGGAAAAACAGCTGAAATTCATCAGATTGTTGAATGAATAAAATAAATAAAGAAAATAAAAATTTTTTATACAAACTAGATTATTTGTATGTTGGTCAATAAGTATATAAATGAAGGAATTACTTATGGATCCAATTTTATTAAATTCACTAATGAGACAAGACTAAAACTAATGAAAATGCTTTCGATTCCAGATGATAATAATGATATTACTAAACAATAAATGAGATTGATATACTTTGCAAAAACAATTTGTAGTAAAGAGGCAGTAAAACATTAAAAGAAATATCAAGATCTGGTGATTATAGAATAATTTAAGAACCAAAGGAAACTGGGGATGGATTTTGGGGAAGTTGTGTTTAAGATTATGAAAACAGTAAATATGAAATTACCTTCCAAAAATTGAATGTAAGCTTTTAACGGACACTTACCAATTAACTAAAAGTGTAATGATAATAAATAGTCATAATTATTAATATACAGCTTAAATTTTGGACTACTTTATACTTAGGAAATAGACTCCGTCTATTGGCAAGAATGGGAACTAATAAGAATTCTGGGTGGAATAGAATTTTTCTTGTTCAACAATAAAGGGATGTTTGGAAAGTTATTAATGAAGAGAGGTTTGCATTAGGTTCTCATTTTTATTAGCTGTAGTTAGATTTTTTCACTTCATACTTTTTTCATAAATACTAGTCATACCAAATTTACACTTTTAGGATCTAGCATGCTGTTAAGATTTATCTAATTAGTATCAATATTACAGTTAATATTGAAAATTCAATTGATAAATAAACAAACAAAAGATAGGAAATAAAATAAAGAGGAGAATCCATGGATCTAAAATCAAATTGGAAGGAAATAAAAAGACATTTTGAAAAATGTTTTAGGACTAATTTTCACGTAGCCATTGCATCAGTTGATAAGGAGAATAATCCAACAGTTACTCCAATTGGTTCATTGTTCTTGAATAATAATTGTACTGGTTTTTACTTTGAAAAATTTACAACAAAATTAGCAATGAATGCCGAAAAGAATAAAAACATTTGCATACTTGGAGTAAATACTAATACTTGGTTTTGGGTTATATCTTTATTCAAAGGAAAATTCAATAATTATCCCGCAATAAAATTATTTGGAAGGCTAGGGAAAAGGAGAGAAGCGACTAAAATTGAAATTGAAAGATTAAAACGACGAGTTATTAAAACAAAAGGATTGAAGGGCCATACATATTTATGGAGTAATATGGAGTATATAAGAGAAGTAGAGTTTCACTTTGCAGAAAAAATTAATTTAGGTACTATGACAACTGATTTATAACAGCTGATTTTAGAATCATAAAGCTGCTTTAATTTGTTATCAAAAAAAAGTATGATAAAAGATATTTATAATAGATTTAAGCAATTACTAAAATTTTATAATAAAGAATTTTTAGAATAGGGTAAAACAAATTTGGAGTTAAAGTGAAAAATGTAAATCGAGTGTTCTTAATAATTGTATTAAATATTATTATGATTAGTTGTTCAATGGAACCGGAGCTGTTAAATCCTGAAAGCGAAGAAGGATTACTGGACTATGGATATATTCCAGCTTCACTTGAAAACTTTCCGGAAAATCAATTCCAATCGGCCATTTATTATAATGAAAAAGTATTTGTCGCAACTTCTGATGGTGTTTGGAAGAATGATTTGAAAACAAAAACATGGTCAAGAAGCGGTTTAAATGGTAAAATGATTTCTTGTATTTATCAGCATCCAACAATTGCAAGTAAATTTTTTGCAGGTACGGTATCGAATGGATCGGCGACTGATAAGACTTTGTATATTTCATTTGATAGCGGTAATACCTGGAACGCTGCTTCTTCACCAATTTTTGACAAAGCAAATAATACATATGAAACTTATGTGTGCATTGCTGTATCTCCACTAAAGCCAGATATAATATTTGCAAATCTATATGGTGGCGCAACTATTGCTGTATCAAAAGATGGCGGACAAACATGGAATAGAAAAAACTACATGCAAGATTCTTACTTCGGTTATGCTTCTGCAATTTTATTTTTACAAAATAATCCAAATCAAATTTTTCAAGGTTCTGAGAATCCTTTGGATGATGCATGGCTTGGCCGGTATGATATAAACAGTTCGGATCCAGTGATGTTATCTAATTTTCAAAAAATAGTTGGTCTTAATACTTGGAGCAACAGAAGACCAAATGAATTACAAACTTATTCCAATACACCTAACGATATTTTCGTAGGACAAGAAGGAGCGCTTTCAAAAGTAACAGGAAATCAATCCAAATTTATATACAACTCGAATGGAAATAATTTCCCATATACATACATCATGGGTATTTGGGTAGATCCGAATAATTCTAAACATATTTTATTTGGTGGATTTAATAAAGATGCAGAAATTGGAAAGTTAGGATTATATGAAACTTTGGATGAAGGAGAAAAGATTACTAGAATATCAAACCCGGTAGGCATGACTAATCCAATAATATTAGAAATTGTAAATACAAATACATATCCAGCAGTATTAGTAATAGATCCACCTAAAAAGAAAATGAAATTACTTTTATATAGAATAAAATAGATTAAAAATAAACGAACAAATAAGATGAAAAATCAAAACCAACTTAAGCTATTATTTAACGCAACAATTATTTGGTAGTATTTTTTATACTCGGGTTACCTGATTATTATTTACAATACTCTACTATTTCGATTATTATATTTGAAGCATTACTTCTTATACCATTTTCAACGATCATTTGGTATGTTATAAAAAAAAACAAAGCGCACAGGAGAAAAAATATTTCAATATGGCATGCATATTATTTTACAATTCCATTCATATTATATGATTCTATTTATTGAGGAATTTATCTTCAATATGGTATTAGAATTTTTTATAGATACTGGTTTTTAACGGATTATTATATTGTCCCTTGGTCGTTATTTCCTTCTATTGCTATAATATTGAATAAACAGAAAAAATAATAATAGAAGCAGAGCTACTTAAAATTCTATAGCCTTTAGAGAAATTCTATAATTAAACTATTTATGAATGAGTATTGAAATATATTTTATAGTTGTATTTATTATTTGGCTAATTTTAATAGTTGGTCAAAAAGAATTTGGTAAAAATCCAACAAGGAATCGAATAAAAAAATATAGAGGTTCTGAGAATTACGTTAAAAAGTCGTTTATAAATAAGATTGACACAAGAAAATACGTGGAAGGAAGCGAATATTTTTTAACAATCTGGGAAGTAATATTAAGTCAGCCCAAAAGAATAAAACCAAAGCAAGCACTTCCTTCAAGAAAGACAGATTTGATAAACTTAGGAGTTGAAGAAAATGTATTAGTATGGTTCGGCCATTCATCCTATTTTATTCAAATTGAGGGGAAGAAAATATTGGTTGATCCGGTACTGTGTAGGAAAGCATCGCCAATTCCATTTATTGCAAAAGCATTTAGAGGTACTGATATATATTCATATGAGGACATTCCTGAAATAGATTATTTGATTATTACGCATGATCATTGGGATCATCTAGATTATCATACAATAACGAAATTAAGAGCAAAGATAAAAAGAGTTATTTGTGGGCTTGGCATAGGTGAACATTTTGAATATTGGGGATATGATAAAAAAAAGATTTATGAACTTGATTGGAATGAAAAAACAAATTTGGATAGTGGGTTTGTTATCTATTCAATACCAGCAAGGCATTTTTCTGGAAGATCATTTTTTAGAAATAAAACGCTTTGGAGTTCTTTTATATTGCAAACTTCCTTTATGAAAATATTTATTGGATGTGATGGAGGGTATGATAAAAGCTTTTCAGATACAGGAAAAGTTTTTGAAGAAATTGATTTAGCAATACTAGAAAATGGGCAATATCATAAAAATTTGAAGTATGTCCATTCTACTCCTGAAGAAGTCATAAGAGAGATGAAGGATTTACGTGCAAAATGTTTGTTGCCAATACATTCATGCAAGTTTAGGTTATCATATCATGAATGGGATGAGCCATTAAAAAGAATAAGTGCTTTAAGCAAAGAAAACGGATTTAGGTTATTAACTCCGATGATAGGCGAAAAAGTATTATTAAAAGATTATACTCAAAAATTTCATGAGTGGTGGAAAGATATATAATAAAAATCAGTTATGATTAATTATTTAGTAATCGGAATCGGATATGCATTTGCAAGTGCTGTGCAGCCAGGCCCGTTTTTAGCTTTTCTTCTTTCACAAAGTTTGGCAAATGGCTGGCGTAAAACTGTGCCAATGGCATTCGCTCCGCTGATGAGTGATATCCCGATAATAGTTCTTGTGTTGCTTGTACTTACAAATCTACCCCAAGGATTGTTAACTCTACTTCAGGTAGCGGGAGGATTGCTTCTACTATATTTAACTTTCAGTGCATATAAAACTTGGCGCACTTTTAATCAACGAGAAAAAGAAATTGTACCTGTTCAACAAAACTTTTTTAAGGCTGTCTTGGTAAATTTCTTTAATCCTGGTCCATATCTCGGATGGAGTCTTGTGATGGGACCATTATTCTTAAAAGGTTGGCAAGAAAATCCTGCAAATGGAATTGCTTTAATAATTGGTTTCTACGGAACAATGGTTATTAGTTTGATGGGGTTTGTTATACTTTTTTCTGCTGCGAGAAAATTTGGACGGCAAGTTAGCAGGATATCATTAGGCATTTCCGTAATTGCATTGGCTGTTTTTGGTGTTTATCAATTATGGTACGGCTTACTTGCATTGTAATTAAATCCGGAACAAGATATATTTAATCATTAATACTATTAATTAGATAATAAATGTTGAACAGGAATCATAAATGAAAAATAAATTAATTCTTGTATTGCTTCTCTTTACAATCCAATCTTTTGGACAACAGTTAACTATTAAGGAAGCTGTTTCGGATTATTTCAAAGAAATCAAAGCTGCAACAACTAATAATAAAAATCTTTGGGACTTTGATCTTTACGCACCAGTTCTTTTTGTACAACCTATCTCAAGAGAGTTATATGCTAATTATAGGATACGGCAGGAACGTTAAAAAAGGATGCAACGATTTTCACCGGAATCTTACCCAAAGAAATAAATATTGCAAATACTGCAATCCATTGGAATGGAGTTCATTGGGCTGTATTAATGCTTCCAGTTCCTCAGAATAAATTTGACCGGATAAACTTACTTGCACATGAACTTTTTCATAGGGCACAGCCGCAATTAGGGTTCAAAGTATTTAATCCGGACAATAATCATCTTGATAAAAAGGAGGGAAGAATTTTTTTACGGTTAGAATTGGAAGCGCTTAAATCTGCACTGCTTTCAGATTCACCGGAAAAAATGAAAATTCATTTGACAGATGCTTTTGTTTTTCGGGCACAACGATATAAAATATTTCCGACTACCGATTCAACAGAGAATCTTTTAGAGTTGAATGAAGGTATTGCAGAGTATACAGGTGTTATGATGAGCGGGAGAAGCATAGAAGAAATGAAAACTCATTTTATTACCAGTATAAATGAATTTTTAAATAATCCAACGTTTGTAAGATCGTTTGCATATCAAACTACTCCACTTTATGGATATCTGCTTCAAATGCAAAAATCCGGTTGGAATAAAGAAATTATTTTTAAAACAAGGCTTACTCAGTATTTTCTACGTGAGTTTCAAGTTAATTTACCGGAAGATTTGAAAAATGTACTTATTCAGTTAGCAGATCAATATAACAGACAAACAATTATTACAGAAGAAACTGTACGTGAAGATGAAATAAAAAATCGAATCAAAATGTTTAAAAGCAAATTCATTGAACAACCGCATTTTGAGATAGTGTTCCAGAATATGAATATTTCATTTGATCCGCGAAACATTATGCCGCTTGAAGACAAGGGGACAGTTTACCCGAACATCAGGGTAACGGATAATTGGGGAATTCTGACTGTTACAAACGGAGCTCTGATGAGTCCGAACTGGGATAAAATATTTATCAGCATACCGACTCAGATTGACGAAGAAAAAGTAATTGGTGATGGTTGGATATTGGAATTGAAAAATGGTTTTATTGTGCAGAAGGATAAAGCAAGCAGCAACTATATCTTGATGAAAAGATAAGAAAATGATTTTCGACTTCTGATCATGTAAACAAACTATTAAAAATTACATAAGAGTTTTACGAATCAACAAGGATGAATTTATGAGAAGACTTGAAAATAAAATTGCGCTTATAACCGGGGCGGCAAGAGGAATTGGAAAAGCAGTCGCAGAACTTTTTCATAAAGAAGGAGCTTATGTAATTCTTTCTGATATAAAAGATGAAGAAGGTGAAACCGCTGCATTCTCTTTAGGAAATAATTGCGAATATATTTCGCTTAATGTAAAAAATGAAAGTGAGTGGATTTCAGTATCAGAATATATAATGAAAAAATTTGAGAGGATTGATATTATTGTGAATAACGCAGGAATTACAGGATTTCTTGAAACAAACGGTCCCTTCGATGCCGAACATGTGGATATAGGTTCCTGGAATGAAGTACATAAAGTCAATTTAGACGGAGTTATGTTGAGCTGCAAGTACGCAATCAAATTGATGAAGGAAAGAAAGAATGGAAGCATTGTAAATATTTCATCAAGAAGTGGACTGGTAGGAATTTCGGGTGCTGTTGCTTATGCTTCTAGTAAAGCCGGTGTTAGAAACCACACAAAAAGTGTAGCTCTTTATTGTGCAGAAAAAAATTATAATATAAGATGCAATTCGATTCATCCCGCTGCAATTATGACGCCCATGTGGGATGCTGTGCTGGGAGAAGGTGAGCAAAGAGAAAAAAATATTAAATCAGTTGAATTTGGGATTCCGATGGGACATTTTGGTGAACCGCTTGATGTTGCTTATGCAGCATTGTATTTAGCAAGCGATGAATCCAAGTATGTAACCGGAATTGAATTAACTATTGATGGCGGAATTCTTGCCGGGAGCCAAGCCTCTCCAAAGTAATATAGCATTTTAGAAAAGATGGTAACTTTTTTGTGGATGGTAGCATGATAGAACAAGATTTTCGGCGGGAATTAAGCAAATTAAATTTTCCAATTTTAATTAGAGCCGGCCTATATGATGGAGATTCAACACCCAAATATGCAACACAATATCAAAAATTTATACCGCAAGCTAAATTTGTTATGTTTGAGCAGAGTGGTTATAATCCATTTTTAGAAGAACCGGAAATATTTTATCCTTTGTTTGATAAATTTTTAAGTATCAAATGAAACATTTGTATAAAGTTTATTAAAGTATTAGTCCTAAAAGATAGAGTTGGACGCAATACTAGTTCAACTAATTTATATTTTGTTCATTATTAATAAATAATGAGTATAAAATATGATAAAAAAACTGTATTCTTATTTCTTCTATTTGTATGCTTAAAAAATAATTTAATGGCATACAATTCATCGATAAATGGATTAATAGGTGATAGTGTTAAAGTGTCTTCACCATACATTAGAGAAAGCACAAATTCAAAAAATAATTTAAAAGGAAAGGAATTTATGGAATTAAAAGCTAAGCGGATTGCAAGGAGTTATAGACAGACAATTAATGAGGTTCCAAGTAAGATTTTTCCTCTTTTGTGTCCGGTGAGAGAAGCAGATTGGCTTGATGATTGGGACTATAAGACTATTTATTCAGAATCTGGGGTAGCCGAACTAAATTCTGTTTGGACAACATCATATTGGAAAGATTCTGAGCAAACATGGATAATAACAAAGCATGACATCAAGAATTATGAAATTCAATTCGCAAGATTTGTTCCAAAGTTAGTTACAAGTGTTTTAGATCTAAAAGTTATACCTAAGGATGCAATTAGTTCATATGTTGATATAACTTATACATATACTAGCCTTTCTGAGGAAGGTAATATTTTTCTGAAAAACAATTTTACTGAAGAGTTTTTTAATAAAAATATGAAGACTTGGGAAGAATCGATGAATTATTTTTTTAGGACTGGTGAAAAATTAAAGACAGTGCACTAAAAGAAATGGGATTAGAAGGAGTTCCAAAATCAGTACAAACAATTAGATTTCATGATTGCGATCCTTTCGGACATTTAAATAATGCTCATTATTTGGATTATATGCTTAATGCCAGGGAAGATCATTTGAAAGAATATTATAATCTTAGTCTGCAGGATTTTTACTCAAAAGGTTTTGGATGGGTTGTAGCAGCCCATGAAATCATTTATGTTCGCCCATCGTCTTATGGAGAAAAAGTGTGTATTTATTCATCTTTAAGTGAAGCCGCGAGCGAATATTTATTAGCTGAGTTGATAATGGCTGATGAAAGTGAGAAAAAAATTAAAGCCGTTCTCTGGACAAAACTTGTTTGTGTAGGAGTTCAAACTAAGAGAAAACAAAATCATCCGGAAGAATTTATGGAATTCGCTAAATCACTTGAAGTTAAAGACGTTAATGTTGCTAATGAATTGAAAGCAAGAATTGCAAATATTAAACTGTGAAATAAAATTATGTCATCTAAGCT
Organism: uncultured Melioribacter sp.; assembly: GCA_964539605.1. GTDB lineage: Bacteria > Bacteroidota > Ignavibacteria > Ignavibacteriales > Melioribacteraceae > Stygiobacter. The sequence continues at coordinate 21,187 of CAZIJK010000002.1, read as the reverse complement.
TTGTCCTAAAATTATATTAGAAGGAACTCATCTAACATTAAAAACGGAAATAGCTTTTGAGCTGAATGGACATCCACGAATTGTTGGTACCCGAAAGTATCGTTATCATTCGCCTTTAATTTCGGCTGAGTGGTGCGCATTTACAAATTTTCCGTGGGGAAGAGGTTTGATCAATTTTGAATCCCAAGAAGAAGCATTAGCAATTGAAACTTACCGAACATGGATAAGGCTGTTTGAACTTCAGCGTTATTACTCATGGATTATAGATAGATTTCATATATCAACTAAAGCATTTCAATTAGCTAAGAGAAATAAAAATTATGATTTTGGGTGGTTAGAAGAGAGGTTAAAGGCACTAAATTTTCGTCTTATTTTTTGCTATCGTTCTGCAGAATCATTTTCATCAGCACGTGCTGAAAGAATGAAAGTCTCCGGAAATCCTTCACAATATAAAGATCTGAATCTTTTTATGGAGGAACAAGAGTTGATGAAAAAACTTATTTGCGAATCATCTCTAAAAACACTATGGCTTGATATTTCTGATAACGATATTTCTTCGGCTGTGAATAAGATTGCTGATTGGATGGAAATGACCGAGGGTTTATTTATTAAATAAGCAAAAAATTGTTTTATAAGGATTAATGAAATATTGGAATAAAAAAATAAAAATAATAAAATTTTTTATGGAGAGAAATAATGAAATTTAACTATCGATCTGAGATTAATACTATAGATGAGTATTGGAATTTATTTGAAGCTACAGGTTGGAATGAGAACTATAAAATTTCAAAGCAAGATTTATCTGATGTTCTTAAAAAAAGTTGGTACTATGTGGCCGCCTATGATGGTGAACGATTGATAGGTTTTGGGCGTGTAAGTACTGATGGAATCTTGCATGCTATGATATATGATTTGATAACAGATCCTACATATCAAAGAAAAGGAATTGGTGCAGAAATATTATCGAGACTTGTAAAAAAATGTCGAGAAGAGAATATTAGAGATATACAATTGTTTTGCGCAAAAGGGAAAAGAAAGTTTTATGAGAGGCGGGGGTTCGTAGTACGAAATGAGGAAGCACCGGGAATGGAATACAAAGTTTCTTAACTTCTAATTAGAGTAGGACAAGTATCATGAATGAAGATCAATTTAATCGTTATGTAAAACTGTTGGGAATAACAAAAACCAAACCGTCCATAAAGTCACTTACTAAAATTATTCGTGCACATTTAAGCAAAGTTCCGTTCGAAAACATTTCAAAACTATATAGATTTAAAAGTAATAATAAAATTAATATTCCTAACATTGATAAGTTTCTTGATGGGATTGAGAAATTTCATTTTGGAGGAACGTGTTACACTAACAATTATTTTTTAAATTTACTACTTGTACATTTAGGCTACGAAGTAAAACTTTGCGGCGCAGATATGAAAAATCCGGATGTTCACATTGTGAACATTGTTAAAATTAAAGGCCGAGAATTTATTGTAGATGTTGGATATGCCGCACCTTTTCTTGAACCGCTACCAATAGACTTGAATAAACCTTTTGCACTTCAATATGGTGATGATAAATATATAATTAGTCCAAAGAATGAAGTGGGTAAATCGCGTCTTGAACTTTACAAAAACGGTAAATTGCGTCATGGATACATTGTAAAACCAGAGCCAAGACAAATTAAAGAATTCTCACAAATTATTGCAGATTCGTTTAGCCCAAGTGCAACTTTTATGAATGCAGTTTTGCTGGTGCGATATGATAATGATTTTTCCTATATTATACACAACAAACAATTTATTGTTATGCATAATGGTTTGAAAACTATAAAAGAATTACATTCAATCAGTGAATTAGTGCAAATCATTTACGACGTATTTAAAATTTCACATGAAATAACAAGCATTGCATTAGATGGTCTTTCTTTTGAAGGAAATGCTTGGGGTTAATATTTGAAGAGGTTTTCAGTTGAAAGATTTGTCTTTGATATTATAATGATAGAAGGGTATTTGTTGTTTGCAAAAGTCCACAATTTTAATTGCTATACTATTATTGTACAAAACATTAAGAGAAAATAAAATAGTAATTGTACAGCATGGGATCTTGTCTGCGGACTTGCAATAATATTTAAACTTGTTGGGTTATTACAATCTGTTTATGTAGGGCCTCTTAAAGCAAATAATTTGTTAATCTATTTTCAAGCAAAGAAAAAAGGGCTTTTTTTGTTGAATTCAAAGTAATTCATCAACACTGTGGAATATAGTTGGCTGAACATTTAGGGTCGATATTTATTCTACTTTGGACATTATCCTTAAGCAATTCAATGTTTAAGTATATTATATTTATACAATGGTTGGTATGCATTAGAATATTAGCTACGTTAATATATCTATTTATCCGAGCCGTATTCTTCCAAACAATTAGCCAAATTTTATATTTTTAGAGGAATCAGAACTGGTGGGCAGAATAGTATGGCTAATAGGGGAGTTACTAAGTAGTATTTATTTCGCTGTAAGCATGCTTCTGCAAATTAATTCTATATTCACATAAAGTTTTATAAACAAAACAAAATAAAAGATCAATTTTATGCAAATAGATCCTTCGGTTATATATAAAACATACTCTCAACCGATACGCTTTTATTTATCGAGGCTGGTAGGAAAAGAAGATTCTGAAGACCTAATGCAAGATGTTTTCATAAAAGTATTCAACTCAATTGATACTTTTAAAGGTAATTCAAAAATCTCAACGTGGATATATAAGATTGCTACAAATACTGCATTTGATAAATTGAAAAGTTCTAATTACCGAAGAGAAAAAAATAAACTCTCTTCATTAGATTATGTTGAACCTTTAAAAATCCAAACTGTCTCGAAGGATTTAGAAGAGACCGATATTGAATACAATTTGTTAAAACAAGAAATGAATCAATGTATTGCCGATTACATTTACAGATTACCGGAAAATTATAGAATTATATTTTTATTGAGAGAGTATGATAATTTATCAATTGAGGAAATAACTGAAATAACAGGAATTACATTTGATAATGTAAAAGTTCGACTTCACAGGGCTAAAAGAAAATTACATGAATTACTTTTTAAAAATTGTAATCACTACTACGATGAATATTCAAAATTAAGCTGTGATAGAAAATAAGTGTATCTAAAAATGCAAAATCTCGTCTAAGTATGTAACAAATTTATTAATAAGGAGAACTACTATGGGATGCTGCGATAATAATCAAGATTCATCATTTATGAAATCTTTGATGGAATCATGTAGCACAAATCAAAATCTATCAAACTCATCAACTGCAAAAGAATATGAAATCATTAGACTTGAAAAAACTAAAAAGTCCTGTAGTTTGTGTGAGGATTTTGCATCAGAAAAGTCGGCAAAAAATAATTTAGTTGCCATTATGAGCTGCGAAGGTGCTTGCTTAAGAGGAGAAATTTCAAGAAGAGTAGCAAATTCATTATGCTTTGAAGAATACACTGAAAAAACCGCACGTGTTTGTCTTGGTGGTGCATTTACAAAAGATACCGGACAAAGAAATATGGTCCGTTCTGCGAAAAGAGTTATTGCTTTGGAAGGATGCTTAATAAATTGTGCTTCACGAATGATGGAGGGAGTAATTAATGAATTAACTACTGAACTAATTCAAGTTGATAAGTTTTATAAATTTGACAAAAAACATTTTGCAATTAATGATGTAACTGAAGATGAAATAACCAACTATACAAAGGAGGCGATAAGCAACATAAAAAAAATATTAGAGATATAACCAAATAGAAAATTGCTAGGATAGGATCCCCAAAAGCAAAATAATTTAGGTAGATGTTCTTATTTATTTGTATAAAATATTTCTGTAAAGTTGGTTTAAAGATCCATAAAGCAGGTTAAGAATTCAAAACATAATTAAGGGGGGAGAGTTTTAGATTCATTGGTCTTTAATTTAAAAAATAAGATAAATAAAAAAATTAATAAATATAGAAACCTTTAAATAATTCTTTTTACCGGAAAATAATGAATCAAAAATCAAATTATACTCATTAATTGTAATTATTTAAAACTGTAGATAAGGAAAATTTATATTAATAGAAGAGAAAATATGTAAGCGAATGATAAAATGAAGTTTGTTTTAGCAAATAAGTAAAAAATATTATTCCACTGCTTTTAATATAACTATTACAAAAATAGTAATTTTATAATAGTAAATATGCTGAAAAGAATAAAAAATATGATAACATTAAAAGCAATTGGCCATGTTATAAACAACAACAAAAAGCCAACGGATGATAATTGAGATGAAGTTAAATCTATTTTAAATTATCTAAAAAATATTTAAAAAATTCGATAATAAAGCAAAATGATTTTTCGCATGTTGGAATAATTTATTATTTCGACAAAGTTGAGAATGTAAAAATATGTATTGAAGCACGTCCTCTAATGAATAATAAAGATTTGTAGAAAATTGGGGATATTCTCTTAGCGAAAGAAAAATAGACCTAATAAAATTGGGGTTACACTTTGTAGAATCATTGGTATTACCAATTCTGAGATAGAAGTAGAGGGGCTAGATGCAATATACGGAACGCCAATTTTGGATATAAAACCAGTATATATGGAATATTTGCCTATTGAAATTAAACAACCATTTTGGGTTTTGGAATTAATGAAAAATTACTGGTAATAAGTTTTAGAATTATATTTATTAATATAAACTGATTGTAATAATATTGTGATGAGAACTGAAAACTAGTACATCTTTGACTTATCAATGATTGAAAAGCGCTTCTGAAGCAGTAGTGGGGAATAATGATGATGCATGTATGAATGATTGGCTTATCTCTATCCATAGTGTTAATAATAAATTTTCTTGTATAAGTTTGTTGTTCCGGGACAAAAGGAATGAAAAAGCATTAATTCATTTGATCATTCTTTAAAACTACTAGAATATTAAAAAATGATCGGTGCATATTCATGATATTATATTTAGTAATTGAATTATAAGAAAGAAGTAAACTAAAGTTTAACCATAATGTCGAGGGGCATCATATTCCCCAGTTAGGGTCATAAGGTTTCCCCACCCAAAACTTTATTTAGCGTTTCTATAAATTAGTAAAAATCTTCATTAAGCGTTTTGTAAAGTTAGATTTTTTTTCTTTCTGTACGACTCGCCTTTAATAATAATTTGATGAGCATTATGGCATAATCTGTCAAGAAGAGCATTTGCCATAATTGGATCCGGGAAGATTCCAACCCAGTCACTCATCGATCTATTGCTTGTAAGTATTATGGAACCGTTTCCATAGCGTCCATCAACTACGGCATATAGGTATTCCGATTGCTTTTGATCCAGTTTCTTAAAAGCAAAGTCATCAATAATTAGCAGATGGCTTTTGTTTATTACATTGAGAAGTCTGTCGAGTTTGCCCGTTAGTTCTGCTTTGGTCATCGTCATAAAAAAATCATGGAAGTTGTAGTAACCAACTGATAAATATTGACGACAAGCCATGTGAGCAATAGACTTTGCAAGATGAGTTTTGCCGGTCCCGGTTGGGCCGACAAAAAAAATATTTTCACTCTTTTCGATAAATCTGCATGTTGCAAGTTCCCTTATCTTTGAAGCATTTACTGAAGGGTTAAATGTAAAATCAAAAGTCTCAATGGTTTTGTTAGATTCTAGACGAGCTTTTGTAATCAGTCTCTGTAGTTTTCTATTCTGACGTGCTTGCAGTTCATCAGATAAAATCATGGTTAGTAACTCGTAAGTGAGAGCTGGTTTGAGGATGCTTCCAGTATTCTCATCTCAATGGCATCAAGAGTACCCGAGAGCTTTAAGGCTTTGAGCTGAGTCTTTAGTTGTACAAGGTTTGACATTGATTGCTTTCCTATTTTTAGTTGTTGTTAATAAAGTATTCCACTTCTCTTATAAATGATGATGTCTCTTCTGAGATACTAATTTGTTGTTCTACCACCGGTTCTTTTTCAATCAACGATAAAAATATTTTCGGTGTTACTGTTCGGTAATTAAATATTGCATCCATACTTGCTCTGCTTACTGTTTCCCTTGGATACTTCTCTGCTAATGATAATATTCCTTGAGTTTTTCTCATATTGATGAACGCATGCGGTGAGAGTATCTTATCGATCAAAATTCCAAGTTCATCACATATCTTCGATGCTCTTTTTCTTAATAGCAAAGGCAATCCATTATCAATAGCTGCTTTCATATTCTTCGGGAAGTCATTCATATCAGTCTGACGGTATCCCTTTGGTATTGTGTGTTGCTTAATCAACCGTTCGTTGTAATAATCTGATATAATATTATGGCTGGATTTTACCTTTGCTTTCTTACCAACATATTGATACGGTATTGAGAAAGCTTTCTTATCTACTTGTATGTAATGATCCGGATGAACAATCGCTTCTTTCCAAAATGCTGCTTCAAAGGGTTCAACAGGTAATGGCTGTAATACAGATTTTTCTATTTCAATAAATTCTTCAAATGGTTTTAAGTGCGTTGTGCCGTGTGAGCGAAGACCATATTTCTTGGTTAACCAATCAAGGATCGATCTATTAGCTTCTATTAATGTTAGATTATGATTTATTGCCATGAGTTTTCTAAATTCTTCTCTTATTGTCTGGACATCTTGCTCAACGATTCTTTTGTCTTTAGATGTAGCAACCCGGCATGGATTAATAAAACATTCATAATACTCGGCCATCTCTGCATAGGCTTTGTTGATGATTGGGTTATACAAGTCCGGCTTTATTACACCGCTCTTTAAGTTATCTAACACTATTACTTTTGGAGTTCCTCCGAAGAAGCTGAACATCTTTACATGAGAGTTAACAAAGCTCTGTTGATTCTGACTGAAGACAAACTCTACATACTTATGCCGGCTGCATGATGGGGTTCCGATAAATGCATAAATCGTTTTTCTTTTGCAAGTCACTGGATCATTTACAGATCCGACTTTTGCATAATCGATTTGAAGTTGATTCCCGGCTTCAACTTCTAAACGGCATGTGGTTCTATCTTTATACAAAGTCAGTTTCTTCTTTCGGATAAATCTTTTAAAACTACTATAGCTAACCTTATCACCTAGGTTATGGCGCTCAGATATTATTTCAAATGCACTCTTGGGTTTTAGATGATTCGACGGGTTGTTTATCAGCCAGGAGATTTCTGCGATCAATGGTGCTAATATATCTTGTCTACTTGTTGGTCTTCCAGATAATTTTGGAGTGGCTTCTTCAAGGATCGGTAAGAGCTTTTCTATATCGAAGCTCGTTATTCCTCTTGATGTTATTTCAATTATATACTTGCGGATTGTTTTTCGGTCGAATCCTGTTGCTTCTGATATTTGACTTATACTCTGATTGCTAAAATGTCTACGCATTACTTCAAGTATTTCCATGATCAGTAACCTTTTGAATCCCATTTCTTCTCCGATTCATTTTTTTGAAACGAGAAGATCTGATTTGTTGATTGAATTAACTACTCATGGGTGGGGAATACTTTTGACCCTGGACTGAGGAATACTTATGGACCGGAATACTTATGAACCTAATCTGATTTTACTGGGGAATACTTTTGGCCCCCGACAACCATAAAATATTTTGGACGCTTAAGAAAAAGAAAATATTTCGAAAAATGAGAATTAAAAACAGGAGATTTTAATGAAACGGATTTTTGCTTTATCGCTTATTCTTATTCTAACTAATAGTAATGCTAAGAATAATGATTCTGTAACTATAGCTAAGATATTTAAGAACAACAATGGTACAATTGTAATACTTGATATCAATGCTGGCAAATATATTTGTTATAACCAGAAAAGAAGTATGGAAAGATTTTTACCAGCATCAACCTTTAAAATTCCTAATGCTTTAATTGGTTTGGAAACAGCTGTTATTAAGGATGAGAACTTTATCATCAGCTGGGACGGAGTAAAAAGAGAAATTGAAGATTGGAATAAAGATCTGACGCTTGATGAAGCGATTAAGGTTTCTGCAGTACCTTATTTCCAAGAATTGGTGAGGAGGGTAGGACGCGAAAATTATGAAAGGTTTTTTAATCAATTTTCTTACGGGAATAAAAATATTGGTCATGAAGTAGATATGTTTTGGCTCAACAATTCTTTGAAAATTTCTGCTGTAGAACAAGTGCAATTCTTAAAAGAAATGTATTACTATCAGCTTCCTTTTTCAAAAAGAAGTATCGATTTAGTAAAGAAAATTCTTCCAGAAGAAAGGCATAAAAGATCAACTATGAAATTCAAAACAGGAATGGGTGAAAAGGAAAATGGAATTAAAATTGGGTGGCTAATCGGTTATATAGAAAAAGAAAGTAATGTTTATTTGTTTGCATTTAACGTCGAGTCAAAAGAATACTCAGAGGTTAAAAAACTTCGAAATGAACTAAGCAGGAAAATTCTTACTGAATTAAAAATTCTGGATTAAAAATTAGAAAGAATATAAACGAAGTTCCTAAATGTGATGAGGGTTCAAAACAAGAAATACATTTTAAAATAATTTGGACAGAAGGATAAAAAATCAAGAAGAGGAGGAAATATGTTGACCACTGAAAAAAAAGAAGTATATATAAATAGAATAATAGCTCTTGAGAAAGATGATAAAGCCATTTTTGGGCAAATGAATGTTTCACAAATGATTTGTCATTGTAGTGATTTATTTAGAGTGATGTTTGGAGAAATGGACGGATTAAAAGAGCAAAAGGTTGATATAGCAAAGCTGCGCGAATTATCAATGAGAAATGAAACAATACCAACATTGGATGGATTAGATCAAATGAAGGGAGAGGGTACTAAAGCGACTACATTTGAAAATGATAAAAACATATTAATTGGATATTTAGAAAGATTTCATGATGTAGATGAGAAATTTAAATTTCCAGCTCATCCATATTGGGGAGAGTTAAATAAAATTAAGTGGGGAAAAATGTTGATATACCATTTGAATCATCATTTAAAGCAATTTGGAAGATAAAAACAAGTAGTTATTTAATAACATCAAAATACGTAGAAGGAAAGCATTCCTATAAGTACAAAAGAATTTGTAAAATGAAATGAAAATAAGGAGTACTATTACAAATTTTTATTAAAAGAAATGAGCGTAGGAACTAAAATGAAAAAGAGGTCTTCTATTTCTCAAGTTTATAGGTTTAAATGTGAAATATTCAATAAAATCCTGCTCCCGTAGTTTCAATCGTAGATGGAATAACTGCAGAATAAAGGAAAAAATAGCAAGGGATATAAATAATTCTAAGATAGCATTCTCTTTTCTCACCTATAAATACTTATCTTTATTTTTAGGTAAGGCTTGTCGCCCCGACAATAGAAATCCCTTATAACAGACAAGCAACCATAGCAACTTACTATGTACATGTAATTGAAAAAAGTTTGGATTACGAAACAATAAAGCAAAAATACGAATTTGAGTTAAAACTATTGATATGTTGTTTGGGGATGGAGATTATAAAATAATAATGCAAAATTGGGAAATTGCATTAAGTAATCCATTTGAATCGTAAATTAAAATGGAATGGTAGCATTAACTTAAAACAAATCTAAAATGAGATCTAGACTATAGTACCATTAACATAAATATTTGAAAGGTGAACATTATGATTGTATTAGAAAACGAGGAGCAAAAAGATACAAAAGATTATTTAATAACTTTAAGAAGGTCAAAAAGACTTCGGCAAATGACAATTAATATAGCAGATGTAACTCATAATCAACGAGTATTAAATGTTGGAAGTGGTACTGGGGAAATAGCGTTACTTGTAAAGAGAAAAGTTGGTGAATTAGGATATGTTGTGGGAATAGATTCTTCGAAGCAGATGGTTGAGTATGCCAAGAAGAAAAGCATATTAGAGGATTAAAAATATATTTTAAAATTAAATCAGCTGATGAATTATCTTTCCCAGATATGAATTTTGATTTGTTTTCTCTAGTTAAATGATGATTCATTTGCATCCAACCAAACAAGAAAAGCGATTAAGAAGATGTATCGTGTATTAAAATCAGCAGGTAAGCTATTAATTGCAAATAGTCTTACTCCAGAATCTTTTATTATAAGAATTATTATTAAAATTCTTGAAAAACACCATAGTAATAAATTTGGGCTAGAGAATTTAATACCAATGATAGAGAACTCTGGATATAAGAATTAAATATTGTATGAGCAAAGAATGTTTGATGTGGGCTTTCTAGCGGCACAAAAATGAAATAAGTAATAAGACTTCAATTTACTAAGTAAGTTGTACTTAATTTAGAAATTACGAGTTTGCAAATAACAGATTATTAGATTTATTTTTTTAAAAAATTTTGGCTATTTCTTAACCAACTGACTTAATAATTGTTTACGTTTGATGGAAAAGAAATTTAAAAAATATGAATGTACTTTATATTAAAAACATGGTATGCAATCGCTGCATTAAAGTAGTTAAAAGCGAACTGGAAAATCTTGGAATTGCTGTTAAAAGTATATCCTTGGGTGAGGTAGTTACCGACGAATTAGTTAAAGAACTCCCTATAAAAATAATTAGTGAAGTCTTAATCCAAAACGGTTTTGAACTTATTGAAGATCAAAAAGCAATTATTGTCGAAAAAATTAAAAGTTACCTCATTAAAATTATACACAATCATCAAAAAGTAATTGAAGAAAATCACAAGTTCTCTATCCTTATTAAAAATGAATTAGGTATGGACTATAACTACCTTAGTAGCTTATTTTCATCTGTCGAAAGTATTACAATCGAACAGTTCATTATTTTTCAAAAAATTGAAAGAGCTAAAGAATTTCTTCGGTATGGTAATCTTACTCTTAGCGAAATTGCTTATAAATTAGGATATAGTAGCGTTCAGCATCTCTCTAATCAGTTTAAAAATATTACCGGTTTTACTGCAAGTCAGTTCAAATCTCATACAATTAATATGCGTAAACCTATAGATAGTATTTATTAATTGCCCTCTTATTCATTTATCCTTACCTATTAAAATTATATAACAAATTCCCAAAATTGTGTAACGCTTTAATACAGCCTGCAAATTATTTTTCAACCATCAATTAATAATTATAGGTAATTATATGTCAAGCATTAAAATCAATATTAAAGGTATGGCCTGCGGACACTGCATTGCCAATGTAAAAAAAGAATTATCAAAATTAAATTTGATTAGTGCTGAAGTTGAAGTTGGTTCGGTTCAAATTGAATTTGATGAAAATTCAGTAAGCGTTTTTTCAATTGAAAAAGCAATTGAAGCATCTGGTTATAAAATAGCAAACTAACAGGAATTATAATGAAACAATTCGATCTTCCTTTAAAGGGAATGACATGCGCTAGCTGTGTGTTACGTGTGGAATCCATCATTCAAAAACACAATGGCGTTAAAAGTGTCCGTGTAAATCTTGCTTCCGAACGTGTCTCATTTATTTCTAACATTGATAAACTTGATCTAAATTCTATTAAAGAATCTCTTAAAGATTATGGCTATACATTAATATTGGATTCAATTAGTAATTCGGCCCAAAGTGCTAATGATCCTTCAATCAATGAAAATGATGAGTACTTTATAAATACTAAAAAAGACTTTCTAATTGCTCTTGTTTTTACTTTGCCTCTCTTTACTATTAGTATGCTAATGGATTATTCTTTCTTTCAAAATATATGGCCATTTTCTAATGACTATACAAATAAAATCTTATTGATTTTAACCACCCCAATAATCTTTATTAGCGGTAAAAGATTCTTCCAAATTTTCTGGACAAATCTTAAGCATTTTTCTGCGGAAATGAATTCTCTTGTAGCTATTGGTACCGGCGCTGCTTACGGTTATAGTGCTATTGTTACTCTTTTCCCTAATGTTGTATCTCTTCACAACGGCATGTCTCACGTTTATTTTGAAACTGCCGGTGTTATTATAACCTTAATCCTAATGGGTAAACTACTAGAGCATAATGCTAAAAGAAAAACCAATTCCGCTATAAAAAAATTATTGCAGCTAAAACCTAAAACAGCTAGGATTATTGAAAATAATATCGAATCTGAAATTAATATCTCCAATTTGAATGTCGGTCATGTAGTTGTAATTAAACCAGGCGAAAAAATTCCTTCAGATGGAATTATTATCTCTGGTTACTCTGCTATCGATGAATCTATGATTACTGGCGAAAGTTTACCTTCCGAAAAAATAGTTGGTTCTAAAGTTATTGGGGGCACTATAAATACCAACGGAACTTTTAATTTCAGAGTTACTGATGTTGGAAATAATACTGTACTTTCTCAAATAATAAAACTAGTCGAGCAGGCTCAATCTTCTAAACCCCCAATTCAAAAACTTGTTGATAAAATTGCCTCTGTATTTGTACCTGTGGTAGTCATTATAGCTCTTATTACTTTTACCTCTTGGTTTATTTTCAGTAATCATCAACCATTTAGTACTGCACTCGTAAATTTTGTAGCTGTTCTTATTATTGCATGCCCTTGTGCTCTTGGTCTCGCTACTCCAACAGCTATTATTGTCGGTAGCGGTCTAGGTGCCTCTAATGGAATTATAATTCGAAATGGAGAAAGTCTCGAAGTTGCCAAAAATATAACTACCGTTCTCTTTGATAAAACCGGTACCATAACTCAAGGTAAACCGGTCGTCTCCAATATATTTACAAAAAATATCTCCGAAGACGAAATCCTTAAACTAAGTGCTTCATTAGAATCAAAGTCAGAACATCCTTTGGCGCTGGCAATTGTGGAAAAAGCAAAGGTAAAAAATATTCCTATCCAAAATCCTACTGAATTTCAAAATCTATCCGGTTTCGGTTTATCTGGAATTGTAAATGAACATTCTATTCTTATCGGCAATATGAAATTGATGGAGGAATATTCTATCAATGTCAGCTTACTAATAGGGTATTATGAAAAAATTTTACTTACTGGCAAAACAGTTGTCTGCGTATCAGTCGATTCAATCCTTGTTGGCATTATCGCCATCGAAGATCAAATTAAGGATTCTTCAATTGACGCTATTAAGCAATTAAATAAACGGGGGATTAGAACTGTTATGATTACTGGTGATAACTATAAAACTGCTGAAGCTATTTCAAAACTTGTTGGTATCTCCGAATTTAAAGCAGAAGTTCTTCCAAATCAAAAAACTGATATAGTTAAGGCTTATCAAAGTAAAGGAGAAATTATCGCTATGGTTGGAGATGGTATTAACGATTCTCCAGCTCTTGCTCAAGCTGATGTTGGAATTGCTATTGGCACTGGTACAGATGTAGCTATCGAAACTGCACAAATAACTTTAGTCGAAGGCAATTTATTGGGTGTCTCTAAAGCTATTAATCTTTCTATAAATACAATTAAAACAATTAAACAAAATTTGTTCTGGGCCTTCATATATAACACTGTTGGTATTCCTTTGGCCGCTTGTGGTTTGCTAAATCCTATGATAGGTGCTTTGGCTATGTCTTTAAGTTCCGCATCTGTCGTTTCTAATTCTCTTCGGTTAAAAAGAGCAAAATTATGATCTACAATTCATTGTTATTTAATTCTATTAAAAAAAATCATTTTGGAGATTAATTATGAAAAAAATATTTCTATTTACCTTGCTATATATTATAAATGTATCATTTATCTCTGCTCAACAGCAAAACTATCCTCTTAATTTTCTTCCCCAAAAGTTTTCTGTATCTTTCTCTGGTGGTGCTTCTATTCTTGTAAGTGGTAATTATAATTCTTCTATAAAAATGAATGATCTTTTAAAAACCGGTGCTTCCTTTAATGCAGCTGTTTCCTATTCTCTTTCATCCTTTTTTAGCGTTAGAACTTCTTTCGATTTTTCATACAATTACTTCAATACTCAGTACTCTCATATGGATATGAAACATATTTTTGTCGCACCTTCACTTAATGCCGATGCAATTGTTAAGTTTGGATCCCTGTTTAATGGTACTAAATTAATCAATCCTTACCTGTTCGGTGGTATCGATCTCTATTGCTGGAAATTCTCCCAAAATGAAGTTGATGGAGATCCTATTTTATCTGTTAAAGGTAAAGAATGGAAGGATGACAATATTGGTCTGCATGCTGGGGCAGGCTTCGAACTTATATTAATGAACTACTTGTCATTATTTGCCGAAGGACAATTCCGTTATATTTTCTCTAGCAATACGGCTAATTTCGGTAGCGATTTTCAAAATATTGGTCTAATTAAAATAAGCGCAGGTATTACTTACTATTTTTAACATGCATAATTAATAAAACTTTTGTTCAATTTACTTTTGTATTTTTCTCTTATTGTAGCCTTTATTAACTAATTATGTTGAATATACTGTTATTATATTAAAAGATTTTTTATGTAATATTTTAGAGGTCTGAAATGATTGAGAAAATTATAGATTGGTCTGCTCAAAACAAATTCATAGTTATACTAATCTACATCCTTGTAATTGGCTTTGGTATTTATAGCGTTGTTAATTTACCGGTTGATGCTATTCCAGATTTATCTGAAAATCAAGTTATTATTTATACTGAATGGATGGGAAGATCTCCGCAGATTATTGAAGACCAAGTTACTTATCCAATTGTTTCCGGCCTGCAAGGATTGCCTCATGTAAAAGCTGTCCGCGCTTCTTCAATGTTCGGTATGTCTTTCGTCTTCGTAATCTTTGAAGATAATATTGATACATACTTTGCACGCACTCGCGTACTTGAAAGAATGAATACTGTTCAAGCACAGCTGCCTTCCGGTGTTGTTCCTTCTCTTGGTCCCGATGGTACCGGTGTTGGTCATATCTACTGGTATACAGTTGAAGGTAAAGGTTTTGATCTTGGCGCTCTTCGCTCTATTCAGGATTGGTATATCCGTTACAAACTTTCTTCAGTTGATGGTGTTGCTGAAGTTGCAAGCATTGGTGGTTATGTAAAACAATATCAAGTTGATGTTAATCCAATGGATTTGCGTGCCTACAATTTTACTGTCTCCGATGTTGTTAATGCAATTCAAAAAAGTAATAATGAAGTTGGCGGAAAAATTTTAGAAATCAGCAACGCTGAATATTTTATTCGGGGACAAGGTTACATTCAAGCAAAAGAAGATGTCGAAAATACCGTAATAAAAACTTCTTCCAACGGCATTCCTATTCTTGTTAAAAATGTTGCTTCAGTTTCTTTTGGCGGCGATATAAGAAGAGGTGCCTTAGAAAAGAATGGCAAAGGAGAAGTTGTTGGCGGTATTGTTGTTATGCGTATTGGTGAAAATGCGCAAAAAGTTATTGAGAGAGTTAAAGAAAAAATAAAAGAAATTACTCCGGGTCTTCCTCCTGGTGTCGAAATTGTAACATCATACGATAGAAGTACATTAATTAAAGAAGCCGTAGGCACATTAGAACGTGCTTTAATTGAAGCATCAATTACCGTTTCAATTATGGTTATGATTTTCTTACTTCACTTTAGAAGTATTGTAAGAATCCTTATCGAACTTCCTATCTCTATTTTAATTGCCTTCATTCTTATGTATCTCTTTGGAATCTCTTCCAACATTATGTCCTTAGGTGGAATTATCCTTGCAGTTGGAGTAATAGTAGACTCCTCAATTGTCCTTGTGGAAAATGCTTACCGCAATCTCGCAAAGGCATTGGAGGAACGGGCACATTTGCCTGAAGGGGAAAGGGGATTATCTTCCGATGAATACAAAAAGATTTCTATCGATTCTGCTAAACAAGTTGGAAGAGCAATTTTCTTTTCGGAATTAATTATTCTAACCTCTTTCTTACCTGTATTTTTGTTAACCGGGCAAGAAGGAAAGATGTTCCATCCTCTTGCTTATACAAAATCATTTGCAATGATTGGATCTGCAATTGTGGTTATCTCTCTCATACCCGTTTTGATGACTATGTTAATGCGAGGCAAATTCAAACCCGAAGACAAAAATCCAACTACAAGATTTTTCATTCGTCTTTACGAGCCGGTTATCCATTGGGTACTTAAACACAGAAAAATTACAATTGCTCTAAATGTAATTGCTCTCTTAATTACTATTCCTATGATTTATTATACAGGCAGCGAATTCATGCCTCCCCTTGATGAAGGCTCTATTCTTTACATGCCTGTTACATTGCCTGGTGCTTCCATTACCGAAGTTAATAGAATTTTACAGGAACAAGACAAGATTATTAAATCCATTCCAGAAGTTCATCATGTACTTGGAAAAACCGGACGCGCTGAAACTGCTACAGATAACGCCCCTTTAAGTATGATTGAAACCATTATTCTTCTAAAACCAAAAAGTGAATGGCGGACTGGAATTACTAAACAAGATATTGTTGCCGAGCTAGATTCTAAATTGCAAATACCAGGTGTGCGTAACGGCTGGACTCAACCTATCATTAACAGAATAAATATGCTTTCAACCGGAGTTAGAACAGATATCGGTTTCAAAATCTTTGGACCTAATTTAGATACTCTCGAGTCTTATGCAATCAAAGCAGAAAATATATTGAAGAAAGTTAACGGCGCCGCAGATGTAGTTGCAGAAAGAGTTCAGAATGGTTATTACTTAGATATAAAAATTAAACGCGCAATGGCTGCTCGCTATGGTGTTAATATTCAAGACCTTCAAAGTATTATCGAAACTGCTATCGGAGGTCAGAATCTTGGCGTTGTATTAGAAGGCAGAATGCGCTTCCCAATTAGAATGCGTTATCAAAAAGATTACCGCGATAATATCGAAGAATTGAAAAGTCTAATTGTGCCTGTTGCATTATCTAATCCTATGTCTGCTCAATCTTCTTCCGGTTCTATGAATGGAGGAGGAAAGAGTAATTCAAATTCTGGTGGAATGACTTCATCTATGGGCAATTCAAATCAAGCTAGCATTGTTCCGCAAGCATCAAATTCACAAAGTGATTATTCGCTAACAAGTGTAAATCAAAACGCTGTTACTTATCTGCCGTTGAATGAACTTGCAGATATTAATTTAGTAACCGGACCTCCTATGATAAGCAGTGAAAATGGAATGCTTCGTTCTATTGTTTTTATGAACACTCGCGGACGTGATATGGGCAATGTTATGGTTGATGCTAAAAAAGTAATTGAAGATGGATTAAAACTTCCTTCCGGTTATTCCTACACTTGGAGCGGCCAATATGAAAGCAAAGTTCGCGCGCAGCAGACTCTCGAAATAATTATGCCTGTGGTTTTCTTAGTTATCTTTTTCCTTCTCTTTTTTACTCTTAAAGATTATGTAGAAGCTGGAGTTGTTATGCTCTCAGTTCCTTTTGCTCTTATTGGCGGTATGTATATGATTTTTATTCTAGGATATAATTTCTCCGTCGCTGTCTGGGTTGGTTTTATTGCTTTATATGGCATAGCTACTGAAACCGGTGTTATCATGGTAGTTTATCTTCATGAGGCGCTCGATAAAAAATTACGTGCTCACCAAAAAGGTTTACGCGGACCATTAACAAACGATGATATTTATCAAGCTACTGTTGAAGGTTCAGTTTTAAGATTAAGACCAAAACTTATGACAGTTTTCACTGCTATGGTTGGCCTCATTCCTATTATGTGGTCTTCCGGTACCGGCTCCGATGTTATGAAACCTTTAACTGCTCCAATGATTGGAGGCTTGCTCACAAGCGCTATTCACGTTCTTGTAGTTACTCCGGTTCTCTTTACTATGATGAAAGAACATGCTCTTAAAAAAGGAACTTTAGAATTATCTAAAATGGCCGATTGGATGAAGGAGGGTGAAAAATAATGGAGAATTTAGAATTGAAAATTCAGAATGAAGAATTGATAATGAAAAAGTCATTGTGCAACTCATTGCTCTTCTATGCATTCCTTGTTGTTGCTCTTTTCTTTACGTCCACTTTTTCTATAAATGCTCAGTCGGTGGATTCATTAGTTGCCGAAGCTGTTAGAAATAATCCGCAGCTGAAATCTCTTCAATTCAAAATCAACGCTTCCAATAGAAGAGCAGAATCTGTAAATACTTTGCCGGCTCCAAATCTTTCTATCGAGTTTTCACAGATTCCTACTAACTCATTAAATATTCTTAATCAGGCAAACTCAAATAATATTGCTCTATCTCAAATGTTTCCTCTTGGTGGAAAGTTAAATGCAATGGCCGAAGTTGAAAGAAAAAATTCCTTGGTTGAAGGAGATAATTATGATGTATATAAGTTAAATCTCTCGGCTCTAGTTAAAATGTCTTACTATACTCTTTGGTTAACCGATAGAAAAATAGATATCCAGAATAAAACTATTTCTATTATCAATGATTTAATTAAGTCGGTTGAATCATCCTACTATACAAACAAAATCAATCAAGCGGATTTACTAACTCTTCAGAGCGAAATTGCTTCATATCAAACTCAGCTCTTAATTCTTGGCAAACAAAAAGAATCTCAGATATATAAACTCAATAAACTTCTTGGCCGTAATCTCGATTCAAAAGAAGTTTATGCTATACAAGATCTTTCTAATGATGTTCTTTCATCATCACAATCAAAATTGGAGGAGTTGTTAAGTTCTCTTAATCCATCTCTCAAAAAAATGGATAATATGATTGAAATGAACAAAGCTATGATTGATGCAAATAACCGTGAGTTGATTCCAGATTTAATGGTTCAGGGTATGTTCATGAGGATACCTCAAGGAATGTTTCTTACTTCTAAAAGTGATCTTACAATGCTCTATCCGAAAACTGAAACAATGTATTCATTAATGTTCTCAATAAATCTTCCTTTTGCACCCTGGTCAATTAATAAATACAAAGCAAAGGAACAAGAGCTATACTCCGGTATTAGCAGTATTGAATATGAAAAACAAGATATGCTGCGCGAAATGACTTCGCAGTTAAAAGAAGCTTTGGTTAAGTATAATACAGCTGTAGATTTAACAAAGCTTTATAATGATAATGTTATTCCTTTATATACTAAAGCAGCATATTCGCAAGTCTCCGCTTATCAAAATAATAAAACCGGTGTTACTACAGTTATAGATTCTTATCGCATGCTTTTAATGCAGCAGATGAGTTATTACATGTCCAAAGCCGATATTCAAATGGCCTTGGCAGAAATTGAAATGATGGTTGGAACAACCCCGCATACCGGAAGGTAGGTCTTAAAAAGTTTTAGGTGTTGAAATGAAAAATTATATAAGTCTTATAAGAGGAAATAAAATGAAAATTTCGAAATATTTATTTATCTCATTAATTGCATTGGCTTTCTTAGTTGCCGGTTGCACAAAAACAGTTGAGGATAATAAACATGAAAACACTGTAACTAAAAATAACGGTTATTGGACATGCACTATGCATCCTCAAATTCACATGGATGGCCCCGGTTCTTGCCCCATTTGCGGCATGGATCTTATTAAAAAAGTTGAAGAAGAAAAGCCTGAATCACTTAATGATAAAGATATGGCCAACATGGTTACTCTTAGCGGCAAGAAACAAGTTCTTGCGAATGTTACAACTATTGTTGTAAAAAAAGAAAATCTTCAACAGCAAATTTCTTCTTACAGCTATCTCGATTTTGCTGAGAATAATCGTAAAACTATTTCGGCTCGCTTCAACGGCAGAATTGAAAAACTTTTTGTAGATAAAACCGGAGACTATATTAAAAAAAGTCAGCCTCTATTCGAAATTTATAGCCCGGATTTAGTGCAAGCTCAAAATGAATATTTGATAGCTCTGAATAATTCGTCAAGCAACAATTCTCTTCTTAAAGCTGCTAAAAAGAAACTTGAAATATTCGGCTTAACTCAAGACCAGATTCAAACGCTTGATAGAACTAAAGAAATTAGTCTTTCACTAACATACTTCTCTCCATTTAGCGGTACTGTTATTGAAAAGAAAGTGCAAGAGGGTGTTTATGTTAATGAAGGCTCTACAATTTATGACGTAGCTGATCTTTCTACTCTTTGGAATATTTCAGAAGTCTACGAAAATGATTTATCTAATGTTAAAATTGGCAGCCCTGTTAAACTTCATTTGCGTGCTTATCCTTCTCAAGAATTTAACGGCAGAGTTACTTTTATTTACCCGGTAATAAATTCACAAACAAGAACTGTAAAAGTCAGAAGTGAATTTTCAAGTTATAACGGTAAACTCAAACCGCAGATGTATGGTGAAACTATTTTTAGTAACAATGGCAGTCAAGGTCTTCTTGTTCCGGCTGATGCAGTTGTCATTGCCGGTAAAAGGTCTGTTGTATGGACAAAAACTGGCGACGGTATGTTCGAAGCTCGTCTAGTTCAAATGGGCAACCGCTTCGGAGATAAATATCAAATTATCTCCGGTTTAAAGGAAGGAGATGTAATTGCGGCTACCGGTGGATTCTTAATTGATTCTGAAAGTCAACTTAAAACTGGAATGCCTGCCGGTCATCAGCATGGTCAAACTAAAGAACCTCAAAAAAAGAAATCTTCCAATGATATCGAAGGAATGAAGATGTAGCTTTTATTAACTAATTAAAAAAACAAAAAAAGGAATCATAAAATGAAATCATTAAAAAGTTTGTTAATCGTAGCCATATTTATTGTTACATGTTCAACTCTATTATTTTCTCAAGATCATAAACAAATGGATCATTCCAAAATGGATATGAAAAACGAATCTTCTAAAGTAGATGACATTGTAAGAAAGGGAACAATCGATTACAAAGCTATTGATAAAAATAAAGATGGTAAAGTTTTCCAGGATATGATGGATTGGAATGTAATTTCAGATAAACCGGACAAATGTCCTTTATGCAAAATGACTTTGAAAGAAGTAACTCTTGAAAAGGCAAAAAAAAATCTAATTGAAAGTGGCTTTAAAGTAAAATAGCACCCTCAATATTTATTATATATATTAATATACCCAGCATCATATTGATGAGTTTTAAATATTCAGTTTCTTAATTCTCATCAATTCTTCATTATTCCCATAATTACACCACAATTAATCTAAAGGTAACTGTTATGAAAACATTTAAACAATATTTAATCTTCTTTATTCCTCCAATCTTTTGAAGATTATTATTACAATAATTTTTCTCCTTCCATTAGTTGCTTCAATTGGTCAAATGATTTCTTCAAATATCTTTACTTGACCTGCCGCCCCAAAACGAGTCCAATAGTTATATTAGGATTCAAGGAGGAAAG